>JBEANV010000163.1:0-11844 GCA_041165285.1 Pseudomonadota bacterium
GCCTCTTCGTACAATTTGGCAATGCTCTTGCTGTCGTCGATGTTTTTGGGCTCCGACGCGCAGCCGCCCAGTTGACAGGCCATCGCCACCCCGAGCACGAGGGAGGCGAGGCGCAGAGCCGGTGTCGGGCAGGGCTTGAACATGGTGGTCATGGGCCGGACCCGCAGGTCGGGCCAGATTGGATACAGAGCGTGAATTATATGAACGGGCCCCAGGGCCAGCATGAAGCTTCGGAAGTTGTCGAGGACATCGAGGAGGAGAGCCCCGAGGAAGGGGCTGCGGCGTCGCCTGCCGAGATCGAGTGCCGCCAGGCCGAGGTCGACCGGGTCTCGCATGGTCTGCGGCTGGACAAGTGGCTGGTGGGCCTTGCGCCCGAGTTCTCGCGCAGCCATCTGCAGCAGCTCGTCGAGGCCGGACACGTCCGCAGCGCCGGGCAGGTGCTGACCAGTGCTTCGCGCAAGGTGGGTGCCGGGCAGATCATCGAGGTCGCCCTGCAACCCACGGCGCAGAGCAGCGCCTTCCGCGCGGAGGTGATCCCGCTGGACATCGTGTTCGAGGATGACACGCTGATGGTCGTCCACAAGCCGGCTGGTCTGGTGGTCCACCCGGCGGCGGGGCACTGGTCGGGCACACTGCTCAACGGGCTGCTGGCGCACCACGCTGGCGCGGCGTCGCTGGCGCGCGCCGGCATCGTTCACCGGCTCGACAAGGACACCTCGGGGTTGATGGTCGTGGCCAAGACCCAACTGGCCCAGACGGCGCTGACACGCGCCATCGCCGCGCACGAGGTCAAGCGCGAGTACCTGGCGCTGGTCCACGGGGTGGTCGATGCCGAGCCGTTCACCATCGAGGCGCCGATCGGACGCGACCCTGTTTCGCGTATCAAGATGGCGGTCGTGACCAATGGCAAACCGGCTCGGACCGACGTGACCTGCCTGGCAGTGCGGGATTTCGGTCCGTCGCCGCAGGCTGGGCGCGTGAGTGCGGTGCGCTGCAAATTGCACACCGGGCGCACCCACCAGATCCGCGTTCACCTGGCGCGGCGCGGACATCCGCTGCTGGGGGACGGCGTGTACGGCGGCAAGCCCGCGCTTGGCGTGACCCGGCAGGCGCTGCATGCCACGCACCTCGGGCTGGCGCACCCGCTCACTGGCGATTGGTTGTCGTTCGACCGGGCCTTGCCGGCGGATCTGGCGACCGCCTGGAAGCAGGTCACGCAAGGCTGAATGCAGGACAGGGGCGCGCACCGACCGTTCGGCGCTAGAATGTGGTCCAATCCAACAGGAACGCGCCCTGCGACTGCGTCCTGCGAGCCCCGACCCTACCTGGTCCGGGCACCAACCCCGAACCCGACAGCGATATTCTCCAGACGGGCCGCCCATGGCGGCGAGCCGGTCAGGTCCGCCAAGGTATCAGACGGAATCCATGAATACACGGGATGCCAAACGCGTCCTCGAGACCGCACTCATCTGTGCGCACCAGCCGCTGCCGGTCCGTGAACTCCGGCATCTGTTCGATGGTGCAGTGAGCGCGGACAGCGTGCGCATGTTGCTGGACGAGCTGGCCGTCGACTGGCAAGGGCGCGGTGTCGAGCTGGTTTGTGTCGCGAGCGGCTGGCGGTTCCAGAGCCGCCCGGAAATGCAGGTCCATCTGGACCGGCTGTATCCGGACAAGCCTGCCCGCTATTCGCGCGCCACGATGGAGACGCTCTCCATCGTGGCCTACCGACAGCCCGTCACCCGTGGTGACATCGAAGACATCCGTGGCGTGACGGTCAGCACGCAGATCGTCCGGCAGCTCGAAGAGCGTGGCTGGATCGAGGTGATCGGGTACCGCGAGGGCCCCGGGCGTCCGGCGCTGTACGCGACGACCCGACAATTTATGGACGATCTGGGACTGAAATCCCTGGATCAACTGCCATCCCTGGAATCTCTCCCCGAGGCCTGAGGCCGAACGCATGAACGAACATCAAGACACCACTGACCAGACTGGCGCTGACGCCGCTGCAGAGACCCCCGAGGCCCCGAAGAAGCGCCGCGCCCCCCGCAAGACGGCCACCGCCGCTGCGGCTCTGGTGGAGGTGGTGACGTCGGACGCCGTGGCGGCGACTGACACTGCGGCGCCGGTGGTCAAGAAGCCCCGCGCCCCGCGCAAGGCCAGTACCGTGGCACCCGCTCCCGCTCCGGTGGATGCGCAGGAGTCCGTGGCGGCTGCGGCACGCCCATCCCGCAGCCGCAAGAAGGAAACACTGGACTCCCCCGCTGCAGAGATGCCCTCCGTGGCCGCCGCTGCGGTGCCAGCCCCTGTGGTCGATGCTGAGCCAGTGGACGCACAGGCGCCCGTTGTCGTGGCTGCTGTCGCTGACACCCCCGTGGTCGATGAGGCCAATGCCCCCCGCCGCCGCGAGCGGGACCGCCAGCGCCGCAAGGAGCGCCGTGGTCCACGCGAGGATGGCGCCGGGTTCACCCCTGCGGTTGCACCCGCCGGAGCGGATGCCGCGGGTGACGAGGAATTCGAGGTCATCGTGGTCAGCGGTGGCGACGATGACGAGCCGGTCGATGCCGGCACGCTGTTCGCCGAAGTGGTCTCGGGCGACTACGACGCCGAAGTGACCCCCGACGCCGAGGACGAACTGGTCGATCCGGGCAAGCGCGTGCTGCGACCCGAGCCCGAGGCGCCCAAGCTGCACAAGGTGCTGGCCCAGGCCGGCATCGGCTCGCGCCGCGAGATGGAGCAATTGATCCAGGACGGCCAGGTTTCCGTCAACGGCGAGGCCGCCCACATCGGCATGCGCATCGCCCAGGGCGACCAGATCCGCATCGCCGGCCGCCCGATCAAGGTGCGCATTGCGCCGCCGCCAGCCCGTGTGCTGGCCTACCACAAGGAAGTCGGCGAGGTGGTCACCCACCACGACCCGGAAGGTCGCCCGACCGTGTTCCGCCGCCTGCCGCGCCTGCACACCGGCAAGTGGCTTTCGGTGGGCCGTCTGGACATCAACACCGAAGGCCTGCTGCTGTTCACCAACTCCGGTGATCTGGCGAACCAGCTCATGCACCCACGCTTTGGCGTGGAGCGCGAGTACGCGGTGCGCGTGCTCGGCTCGCTGGCGACCGAGCAGCGCGCCCGTCTGCTGGACGGAGTGGACATCGAAGGCCAGAAGGCGGCCTTCAAGTCGATCGAAGATGGCGGCGGTGAAGGCACCAACCGCTGGTACCGCGTTGTCATCACCGAAGGCCGCAACCGCGAGGTGCGCAAGCTCTTCGACAAGGTGGGTCTGGCGGTCAGCCGGCTGATCCGCATCCGCTATGGCACCGTGGTGCTGCCCCGTGGCCTCAAGCGTGGCGTATGGGTCGAACTGGACGATCAGGACGTGCGCACCATTCGCACGCTGGCCAGCCCGGACCAGCCGCCGGCCCGCGTTTCTCCGAGCGAATCGCCGCGCGGTGGCAAGCCACCGAAGGGCCGTGGCCAGGACCGTGGCGACCGAGGCGGTGACCGGGCAGGGCCGGACCGTACCGAGCGCAGTGGCCGCAGCGGTGAGCCTCGGGCCGAGCGTGACCCGCAGGCACCGCGTGGCAAGGGTTCGCAGCATGGCGGCGACCGTGGCGACCGCCAGGGTGGGCGGCCGAACGGGCCGGGTGGTGCGCCGCAAGGCCAGCAAAACCGTCCGCCGCGAGGCCCGCGGCAGGATGGTCCGCCGCAGGGTGCAGGCCGCGGCCCGCGCAACGAGGGCGACGATCCGCTGCACATCCCGAATCCGCTCGAACAGACCTTTGACAAGCGCTTCGTGTCCGGCTCCAAGCGCATCACGACCGGCTTCGGCCGGCCGACCGAAGAGCCGACGCCGGGTGGCAATGGCGGCGGCAACCGCAAGGGCGAGCCGCGCCAGCCGGATCCGATGGAGACCTCGGTGGGCTACATCGGCGCCGAGGCCTACTTCACCCGCCCGGGTGGCGGCAACAACAAGGGCCGCGGCGGCCGGCGGCGCTGAGTTTTCGACACGCTTCAAAGCTAGAATGCCGGGTTTTCCCCGGCTTCGACGCAGATTCGACCGACTTCATCCCCTCTATTGCAAGGAAACCATTTCATGGCCATCGAACGCACCCTGTCCATCATCAAGCCCGACGCCGTCGCCAAGAACGTCATCGGCCAGATCTACGCCCGTTTCGAAGGTGCCGGCCTGAAGATCGCTGCTGCCAAGCTGGTGCAACTGTCGCGCGCTGATGCCGAGCAGTTCTATGGTGTCCACAAGGCCCGCCCGTTCTTCAACGACCTGGTGAACTTCATGATCTCCGGCCCGGTGATGATCCAGGCCCTGGAAGGCGAGAACGCCATCCTGAAGAACCGCGAACTGATGGGCGCCACCGACCCGAAGAAGGCTGAGGCCGGCACCATCCGCGCCGACTTCGCCGATTCGATCGATGCCAATGCCGTCCACGGCTCCGACGCTGCGGAAACTGCCGCTGTCGAAATCGCGTTCTTCTTCCCCGGCATGAACGTCTACAGCCGCTGAGCTGCACCATGACGGACACGGTCAACCTGCTCGATTTCGACCTTGATGGGCTGGCCGCGCATTGCGAACGGCTGGGCGAGAAGCGTTTCCGTGCCGTCCAGTTGTTCCGGTGGGTCCACCAGCGCGGTGCGCGCGATTTCGATCAGATGAGCGATCTGGCCAAGTCGCTGCGCACCAAGCTCGCCAGCGGTTCGGTCATCCAGCCGCTGCCGATCCTGTCCGAACACCGCTCTGCGGACGGCACGGTCAAGTGGCTGTTCGACGTGGGTGCCGGCGATGCGGTCGAGAGCGTCTTCATCCCCGAGGAGGGCCGCGGCACGCTGTGCATCTCGTCGCAGGCCGGTTGTGCCGTGGGTTGTCGTTTCTGCTCCACCGGCCACCAGGGTTTTTCCCGCAACCTGAGTACTGGCGAAATCCTCGCACAGCTCTGGTATGCCGAGCACACGCTGCGCCGCGACCTGAACCGGCCCGCGGGCGAGCGCGTGATCACCAATGTCGTGATGATGGGCATGGGTGAGCCGCTGCAGAACTACGGTGCGCTTGTGCCGGCGCTGCGCGTGATGCTCGATGACCATGGCTACGGTCTGTCGCGCCGGCGCGTGACGGTATCGACCTCCGGCGTCGTGCCGTTCATGGACCGCCTGCGTGACGACCTGCCGGTGGCACTCGCCGTGTCGCTGCACGCACCTGACGACACGCTGCGCAACGAACTCGTGCCGCTGAACCGCAAGTACCCGCTCGCCGAACTGCTGGCGGCGTGCAAGCGCTACCTGGACACGGCGCCGCGTGATTTCATCACCTTCGAATACTGCATGCTCGACGGCGTCAACGACAGCGACGAGCAGGCGAGGGCGCTGCTGGCGCTGGTCGGGCCGAAAGGGCCGGTCGGTCGGGTGCCCTGCAAGTTCAACCTGATTCCGTTCAATCCCTTTCCCGCCTCGGGCCTGAAGCGCTCGGACAATGCCCGCGTGCAGGCCTTCGCCAAGGTGCTCCTCGACGGCGGCCTGGTCACCACGGTGCGCAAGACACGCGGTGACGACATCGATGCCGCCTGTGGCCAGCTTGCTGGCGAGGTGCAGGACCGCACCCGGGCGCACGAGCGCATGGTTCGAGCGCCGATCCGCGTGGTCCGTGCCGTGCCTCCGGCACTGTCGAGCTGACGCCGTCAGGATGGCGATGACCCTGCTGCGGTGGTTTGACGGTGGTGCCGGCTGGTGTTGCGGCGCACTGCTGGCCATGGCGCTGCTGTCTGGCTGCGTGTCGGGTCCGGCCTTGCCTGTGCCGATGGGTGAGGCCAGTCCGACCAGTGTCAGCGGACCGCGGCCGGCGCCTTCCGCCGGTTCCTCCTCGACAGCGGGCACCTCGGGTGGCCGGCGCGATCTGGTCACCTCCTCCGACGAGTCCGACGCCGCCAAGCGCGCGCGCATCCGCACCGAGCTGGCCGCCGCCTACTTCAGCCAAGGCCAGTACCTGACCGCGCTGGACGAGGTCAAGCGGGCGCTTTCGGTGGACCCGAACCATGTCTTTGCACTGAATCTGCGTGGTCTGATCTACGCCAACATGGGTGAGTTCGCGCTGGCGGAGGAGAGCTTTCGCGCGGCGCTGCGGGTGCAGCCGGCCGACGCCGACACGCTGCACAACTTCGGCTGGTTCCTCTGCCAGCAGCGCCGCTACGCACCGGCGCGCCAGCAGTTCGAGGCGGCGATGGCCGTGCCGCAGTACCGCGAGGCGGCGCGCACGTTGCTCGCTGCCGGGATCTGCGAGGCCCGTGCCGGCGAATTGCAGACGGCGCAGATCATCCTGCAGCGCAGCTTCGACCAGGATCCTGGCAATCCTGCCACCGTGTTCAATCTGGCCGATGTGCTGAAGCGCCGCGGCGATCTCGAACGCGCGTTCCTCTACATCCAGCGACTCAACCAGGCTCCCGAGCTGGTGAGTCCGGAGACGCTTTGGCTGGCGATTCGCATCCAGCATCGACGAAATCTGACCTCGTCCGTGGAAGAATTGGGGGGGGCGCTGCGTACCCGATTCCCCAAATCACGCGAGGCAGCGGCCTACGAACAAGGACAGTTTGATGAGTGATGTGACACCGCCGCCAGCTGGCTCCCCATCGGCCGGTACCATGCTGCGCGCCGCGCGCCAGGCGCGGGGGTTGGAGATCGATGCGTTGGCCCAGGTTCTGAAGGTGCCCGAGCGCAAGCTGGCCGCGCTGGAGGCCGATCGGTACGATCAACTGCCCGGGCTGGCTTTTGTGCGCAGCCTGGCGCAGTCCTATTCGCGCCAGGTCGGGCTCGATGCGGCCACGGTGCTGGCCTTGCTGCCGGTTGCCGGTCTGCCCCCGCAGCAGCAGCTTGAAAACGTGTCCCGCGGGCTGCAGATGCCGTACCGCGATGGCATCAGCGGCAATACCTTCGGCCGCGGTGGATCTGGTTGGCCAGAGTGGCTGAAGCCGGCCTATCTGGTGCCTGCGATCCTGCTGCTTGCGGCGCTGGCCTTCTGGTTTGCACCGCCGATGCGCTCGATGTTTGGTGCGATCGGCTGGCCGGCATCGGACGCCGAGTCGATGGGTTCGGTCTCGGTGTCCGATGTGTCCGCGTCCTCCGCAGGCGCCGCCGCCATTGCGGCCAGCGCTGGTGGGCTGCTCTCTGCGCCGGCCGCGGTGTCGGTGGCCCCGGTCGCCTCGATGCCTGTGGCCAACCCGGTGTCTGAAACCGTGCATTCGTCGCCACCGGAACCGGCGCCCAACGAAGCCAGTGCGCCGCCGGCCGTGGGCGGCGCGGTGGTGCTGCGCACGACCGGTGAATCCTGGATCGAAGTGCGTGATGCCGGTGGCGCGGTGCTGCTGTCGCGCACCGTGCTGCCCGGCGAGGTCATTGGCCTGGATGGCGCGATGCCGATGCGCCTGAAAGCCGGCATCGCCAGCGTGACGCAAGTGACCGTGCGCGGTGAGCCGTTCAGCCTGGCGCCATTCACCCGCGGCAACATCGCCAACGCTGTCCTGAAGTGAGTCCGACCATGCCTGTTCTGCTGCCAACCTCCGAACAACCGATTCCGCTGGGCGAACCTGCCGCGCGCCGCAGTCTGCAGGCCCGCGTGGTGTGGGGCGACCGTGTGGTCACGGTCGGTGGCAACGCGCCGGTGCGCGTGCAGTCGATGACCAACACCGATACCGTGGATGTCATCGGCACCGCGATCCAGGTGAAGGAGCTGGCGCTGGCCGGCTCCGAGATGGTGCGCATCACGGTCAATACGCCGGAAGCTGCCGAGGCGGTGCCGCACATCCGTGATCAGCTGGATCGGATGCAGATCGACGTGCCGCTGATTGGCGACTTCCACTACAACGGTCACCGCCTGCTGACCGAATTCCCGGCGATGGCGCAGGCGCTGTCCAAGTACCGCATCAACCCCGGCAATGTCGGCAAGGGCGACAAGCGCGATCGGCAGTTCGGCATGATGGTCGAGGCGGCGATCCGCCATGACAAGCCGGTGCGCATCGGCGTGAACTGGGGCAGCCTCGACCAGGAACTGCTCGCCAGCCTGATGGACGTCAACGCTGGCCGCGCCCAGCCCTGGGAGGCGCGCCAGGTGATGTACGAGGCGCTGATCCAGTCGGCGCTGGACTCGGCGGGGTATGCGGTCGAACTGGGCATGCGGCCCGAGCAGGTGCTGATCAGTTGCAAGGTCAGCGGGGTGCAGGATCTGGTGGCGGTCTACCGCGAGCTGTCGAAGCGCTGCGAGCATCCGCTGCACCTCGGTCTGACCGAGGCAGGCATGGGCACCAAGGGCACGGTGGCTTCGGCCACGGCGCTGGGCATCCTGCTGCAGCACGGCATCGGCGACACCATCCGGGTGAGCCTGACGCCCGCACCGGGCGAGGCGCGCACGCAGGAAGTGACGGTTGCACTCGAAATCCTGCAATCGCTCGGCCTGCGCACCTTCGTGCCGAGCGTGACGGCGTGTCCGGGCTGCGGCCGCACGACGAGCACCACCTTCCAGGAACTGACGCAGCAGATCGACCACTTCCTGCGCGCGCAGATGCCGGTCTGGCGGGCGAAGTACCCCGGCGTCGAGACGATGAAGGTGGCCGTGATGGGCTGCATCGTCAACGGCCCCGGCGAGAGCAAGCACGCCGACATCGGCATCAGCCTGCCCGGCACGGGTGAAGCCCCTGCAGCGCCGGTCTACATCGACGGCGAGAAGGCCATGACGCTGCGTGGTGAAGGCATCGCCACCGAGTTCCAGGCCGTGGTCGAGCAGTACATCGAACGCCGTTTCGGCCAGAAGCTGGCTGTCTCCTGATTCCCTCAGACCGTTCCCTGATTCCCCGATGAGCGAAAAACTACAAGCCGTCAAAGGCATGAACGACCTGCTGCCGCCGGATTCGGCGCGGTGGGAGTGGTTCGAGGACAGCGTGCGCGCCCTGATGCGCCGCTATGGCTACGCCAACATCCGCACCCCCATCGTCGAGCCGACGCCGCTGTTCGTGCGCGGCCTGGGCGAGGTGACGGACATCGTCGAGAAGGAGATGTATTCCTTTGAAGACAAGTTGAACGGCGATGCGCTGACGTTGCGGCCGGAAGGCACTGCCGGTGTCGTGCGTGCCGTGGTGCAGCACAACCTGCTGTACGAAGGCCCGAAGCGGCTGTTCTACATCGGCCCGATGTTCCGCCACGAGCGCCCGCAGAAAGGCCGCTACCGCCAGTTCCACCAGGTCGGTGTCGAGGCGCTGGGCTTTGCCGGCCCGGACGTGGATGCCGAGGTGATCCTGATGGCGCGCAGCCTGTGGCGCGACCTGGGGCTGACGGACGTGCGGCTGGAGATCAACAGCCTGGGTCAGGCCGACGAGCGCAAGGCCCACCGTGCGGCGTTGATCGCCCATTTCGAGGCCAACAGCGGGGTGCTGGACGAAGAGGCGAAGCGCCGCTTGCACAGCAATCCGCTGCGCATCCTCGACACCAAGAACCCGGCGATGCAAGCCGTTGTCGAGGCCGCGCCGAAGCTGATGGACTTCCTTGGCGAGGCGTCGCTCAAGCACTTCGATGCAGTGCGTGCCGTGCTGGACGCGGTCGGTCAGCCGTACCGGATCAACCCGCGCCTCGTGCGCGGCATGGACTACTACAACCTGACCGTGTTCGAGTGGGTCACCGACCGCCTCGGCGCGCAGGGCACGGTCTGCGGCGGCGGGCGCTATGACGGCCTGATCGAGCAGATCGGCGGCAAGCCGGCCCCGGCGGTTGGCTGGGGTCTGGGCGTCGAGCGGGTGCTGGCGCTGCTGGAAGACAGTGGCGTGCCGGTGCCGCCGCAAGTGCCCGATGCCTACGCCGTCGTGCCCGATGCGGCGGCACTGGCCACGGCGACGGTCACGGCCGAGGCGCTGCGCGAGCGGGGCCTGAAGGTCGTGCTGCACGCGGGTGGCAAGGACGGTCCGGGCAGCATGAAAGCCCAGTTCAAGAAGGCCGATGCCAGCGGTGCCCGCTATGCGCTGGTGTTCGGCGCCGATGAACTCGCGCAGGGCATGGTCGCCGTCAAGCCGCTGCGCGATGGTGGCCGTGCCCAGGCGCTGCGCCCGCTGACCGATGTGGCGGGCTGGTCGACCGAGATCGCCGACTGATCCGGCGTGGCACGACCGCGACCCGCATAATCCTTCCCTCCACGGTTACACCTCCGACACACGCGCATGGCATCCCATCTCGACCTCGAAGAACAGGAACAGCTCGACCAGATCAAGCATTTCTGGGCCAAGTTCGGCAACCTGATCACCTGGGTGCTGCTGATCGTGCTGACGGCCTATGCCGGCTGGAACGGCTGGCAGTACTGGCAGCGTGACCAAGCCGCCAAGGCGGGTGGCATCTATGACGAGCTGGAGCGTTCGGCACAAGCCGGCGATGCGGACCGCGTCACCAAGGTCTTTGCCGATCTGCAGAGCCGCTATCCCTCGACCGCTTTCGCGGAGCAGGGCGGCTTGCTGGCCGCCAAGGTGCAGTTCGACAAGGGCCAGGCCGACGCTGCCCGTGGCACTCTGGAATGGGTAGCTGCCAACGCCAAGGAAGACGAATACCGCGCGCTGGCTCGACTCCGGCTGGCCGGTGTGCATCTGGAGGCCAAGCGTTTCGACGAAGCACTGAAGCTTGTCACCGCAGATGTGCCCGAGCCACTGATGGCACTGGCTGCAGACCGCCGCGGCGACATCCTGCAGGCGCAAGCCAAGCCGGCCGACGCCGTGGTTGCCTACCAGCAAGCCTGGAAGGCGCTGGCCAGGGAAGTCGATTACCGCCGCTTGGTCGAGGCCAAGCTGGTGGCGCTGGGCGCTGCTCCGCAGGAAGAGGGCGCTGCCTCGGGAGCTGCGAAATGAACACCGTTTTCGCGCACCGCGCTGGTGGCTGGCGCTGGCTGGCCGTGTCGGTCGCGCTGGTCCTGGGCGCCTGCTCGTCGGTCGAAAAACCCAAGCCAACACCGCTGGAACCGCTGGCCGGGAAAATCGCTGGCAAGCAGGTCTGGCGCCAGAGTCTGGGCAAGCCTCTGCACGGCATGACCGTGGCCGTGCTCGGCGACCGTTTCATGCTCGCCAGCGAGGACGGCCGGATCACCAGCCTGGACATTGGCACGGGCGCGGTGCAGGCGCAGGTGTCGGTCGGTGCGACCCTGTCGGCCGGTGTCGGCAGCGATGGCCGGCACGCGGCGGTGGTCACGCAGAACAACGAACTGATCGTGCTGGACGGCCAGCGCGAAATCTGGCGCACCCGGCTGAACTCGCGTGTCGTCACAGCGCCGCTGGTGGCCGGTGAACGTGTTTTTGTGCAGGCGGTGGACCGCAGCGTGCTGGCATTCGACGTGTTCGACGGCCGCCGACTGTGGACCGTGGGCCGCTCCGGCGAAGCGCTGTCGCTGGCCCAGCCGGGCGTGCTGCTGGCCTACCGCAACACGTTGCTGGTTGGCATGGGTGCGCGCCTGCTGGCGCTGGATCCGTTGACCGGTGCCATGCGCGCAGACAGCACCTTCGCGTCTCCTCGCGGCACCAACGAGGTCGAGCGACTTGCCGATCTGGTCGGGCCCGCGGCTCGCAGCAGCGAGGTGGTGTGCGCGCGTGCCTTCCAGGTCGCCGTGACGTGTCTCAACGCCGAGCGCAATGCCGTGCTCTGGAGTCGTCCGCAAGGGGGCTTCGAGGGTCTGGCGATCGATGCAGAGTTTGTTGCCGGTGCCGATGCCACGGACCGCATCAGTGCGTGGCGCCGTGCCAGCGGTGACGTGGTGTGGACCTCGGACCGCCTTCGCTACCGGGGGCTGACGGCGCCGCTGTCGGTCGGATCGACCTTGGTGTTCGGGGACAGCGA
>JBEANV010000164.1:0-9574 GCA_041165285.1 Pseudomonadota bacterium
CGCCATCGCCCCCGACGAACGCGATCAGTGGCAGGCGCTGACCGACCCGGCTCTGCTGCGTGTCACGCGCCTGTCGATCCGGCTGGAGGAACAGCGCCAGAGCTTGCTCGGCTACTGCCCGCAGACCGCGTGCAATGGGCAGGCGCGCTGCCCGCCCGAGCGGATCCAGCGCTGGGTGCGGATAGAACTCGATGCGCAGGACACCCGCGACAGCCGCGTCCAGCGCCAGCTCGCCACCGCGGCACGCCTGCGCAATGACGAGGTCAGCGGTGCGTGTCCGCTCTGACCCGCGGCAGGGCGCGGGCGGCGCCGGCACGCTCGCGATGGTGATGACCCTGCTGCTGATCGCGCACCTGAGCCTGCTCTACAGCCACCGGGCGCTGCTGTTCGAGCAGCGCGCCAGCGCCAGCCAGATCCGCGCCGTCCGGGCACAGGAAGCGGCGCAGGCGGGCATCGACTGGGCGGTGTCCCGGCTGAACGACACGCGGGCCGTGGACGCCCGGTGTCTGCCGGCCCCGCAGACCCCCGACACAGCACTGGCCACGGTGCGCGCCCGCTGGGAGCGCAGCCTCACCGCCGCCGTGCCCTGGCGGCCGTCCTGCGTGCAGACGGAGACCGCGCCGGACTGGCAGTGCCAATGCCCCGACAGCGGGACGGGCCAGATGCCGGCGCCCTCCACCACTGCCGACGTGCCCGCCTTCACCGTGACCCTGCAGACCGGCCCCCGCGCGGGCCTGTGGACACTGACGGCCGAAGGCTGCTCCCACCCCGGCCCGGACTGCGCCGACGACAACGCCACCGAGCCCGACGGGCGCTACCGCGTCAGCACCGTGCTGGCCGCGCTGGGTCAGGTGGTGCAGCCACCGCTGGCGGCCCTGACCAGCGTGGGCGCGGTCGTCCTGTCCGACGGCGCCAGCGTGGTCAACACCGACTCCGCCAGCGGCGGCACCACCGTGCACAGCGGGGGCGCAGTCACGCTGCAGGCCCCCGCCAAGGTCTACGGTCCACCCGGACAACCCGCCGCCGCCGGCATCGTCACCGACGATCCGCCGCTGTCGGCGGGCGCTGATGCGCTCTGGCGGCGCTTGTTCGGGCTGGATGCCGTGACGCTGCGAGCGTTGCCCACCTGGCAGACCGTGGCGTGTGCGGGCGGCTGCACCGGCAGCGACCTCGACAGCGCGTGGCGGCTCGGCGCCCGCGCGCTGTGGCTGGACGGTGATCTGGCGCTGGCCCAGGGGCGCTGGGGATCGGCCGACACACCGCTGCTGCTGGTCGTGCGCGGCACGCTGCAGATCGGCCCTGACGCGGTGGTCCATGGCCTGGTCGTGGCGGGCCGCGTGGACATCCGGACGCCGACCACCCCCCGAAGCCTGCTCCGCGGCGCGCTCGTCAGTCTGGACACCACCACCCTGGGCGGGGCCTTCGATCTGGTCCGGGATGCGGCGGTCCTCGCACGCACCGCGGGACTGGGCAGCGTGCTAGCGCCGGTGCCGGGCAGCTGGTTCGATCCGCACACCCGATGAACCGGCGCAGCCACGGCCTGGCGCTGATCGAACTGCTGGTGGCGGTGGCGCTGCTCGGGCTGGGCACGGCGTCGCTGCTGCGCCTGCACCTCGACCTGCGGCGCAGCACCGACCTGTCCCGCCAGCGCAGCGAAGCCGTGCGCCACGCAGCGGCCGATCTGGAGCAACTGCGCTGGCGCGGGCCGGCCGACATCGCGGACACCGGGCCGGCACCGATCGACGCTGCGTCGTCGCCCACGCGCTACACGCTACAGCGCCGGGTCCACACCGATGCGACCGGCCGACTGCGCAGCGTGGCCACCACCGTGCGCTGGGAGGACCGGCAAACCGTGGGCTACGCAGTGACGCTGGGCACCGCGCTGACCGCGATCGACGCTGCGCTGGGTGCCGCCACCCTGTTGAACCGGATCACAGTGTCGACCAGCCAAGGCGGCTCGGCGGCCCCGGAGCGCTCGCTGCGCATCCCTGTGGCGGCCCGCGATCTCGGCGACGGCCGCCACGCCTTCAAGCCACGCACGGACGAGGCGCTGGTCTGGCTGTTCGACAGCCGCTCGGGCGAGGTGAACGGCCGCTGCGACAGCACGGTCGGACTGCCTGCCGATGCGCTGAACGCCGGCAACCTTGGCACCTGCAAGGCCCTGAGCGGCCTGCTGCTCAGCGGCCACATCCGGTTTTCCACCGACCGCGACACCGCCACTCTCACCGACGCGGAACAACCCGCCAGCCTCGCCATGTCCACCGGACTGCGCCTGAGCCTCAGCACCACCGGCCACCCCAGTCCCGCGTGGGAATGTGTGCAGGACGGCCCCACCAACGTGCCCCCCGGCAGCACGCTGAAAACAGCGATTGCCTACCACTGCGTGGTCCAGCCGGTGCCCCCCGCATCGGGCGGCGCAGCACGCTGGTCGGGGCGGCTCGACCTGGTCCCGCAAGGCTGGTTGCTGGTGAGCAGCTCCGGCGGCAACACCGGACGGTTCCGCATCTGCCGCTACAGCGCCGACCACGACGGCAACGGCCGCATCGACAACCCGGAGCACCCTGCCAGCTACAGCGTGGTGACCACTGCACTGGGCAACCAGAACTTCCTGGTGATCCGCGCGACGGCGCGTTGTCCGGTCGATGCAGGGCCGTTCGGACCGTTTGCGGCCGGCAATCCCGTGGACGACAGCACCGTGGCGCATCAACCCTGAGGCCCGTCGCCCGCGGCAGCGCACACAATCACGCCATGAGCGACACACCGACCTCTCCGTTTTCGGCCCACGACCAGGTGGCGATGGCCCAGGCGCTGACCTGGGCCGAGCTGGGCATCGGGCTGACCGATCCCAATCCGCGGGTGGGCTGCGTCATCAGCGACGGCCGCGGGCGTGTCCTCGGCGCCGGCCACACCCAGCAGGCCGGCGGCCCGCATGCCGAGGTCATGGCCTTGCGCGTCGCCCAGGCCGATGGCCACGATGTGCGCGGCGCGACCGTCCACGTCACGCTGGAGCCCTGCGCCCACCACGGCCGCACACCGCCCTGCACCGATGTGCTGATCGCGGCGGGCGTGGGCCGGGTCGTTGCCGCCGTGCTGGACCCGAATCCGCTGGTCGCCGGGCAGGGACTCGCGCGGCTGCAGGCGGCCGGCATCATCGTCGCCCACGGACTGATGGCCGACGCGGCGCGCGAGCTGAACATCGGCTTTTTCTCGCGCATGTTGCGCGGGCGGCCCTGGGTGCGGCTGAAGGTGGCCGCGAGCCTCGATGGCCGCACCGCGCTGCCCGATGGCACCAGCCAGTGGATCACCGGCCCGCAGGCCCGTGCTGACGGCCACGCGTGGCGCCGCCGCGCAGGGGCCGTGCTGACCGGCATCGGCACCGTGCGCGAGGACGACCCGCGCCTGGACGTCCGCCTGGTGCCCACGGCGCGCCAGCCGCTGCGCGTGGTGCTTGACGCCCGGCTTGACACGCCGCCGACCGCCCGGCTGCTGGAGGCACCTGGCGAGGTGCTGCTGGTCTGCGCCGCCGCGGCGCTGAACAACCCGCGGGCGTCGGCGCTGGCCCGCTCGAACGTCACCCTGCAGCCGATCACGACCGACGCAAACGGGTGGATCGACCTGCCCGCCGTGCTCGACGCGCTGGGCCAGCGCGGCGTGAACGAGCTGCACATCGAGGCCGGACAACACCTCAACGGCAGCTTCGTGCGCGCCGGACTGGTGGACGAATATTTGGTCTATCTGGCGCCCCGGCTGCTTGGCGCCGGGCGCGACATGGCCGCCTTCGGGCCGCTGGCGCAGATCGCCGACGCGCCGCCGCTGGTCTTCACCGACCTCACCCGCGTCGGTGCGGATGTGCGACTGATGGCACGGTCTGCAACGGCATTCGGCTCACCGGCCTGAGCCGCCTACAATCGCGGGATGCCGATTTCACCCATTCCCGAGCTGGTTGCCGAGCTGGCGGCCGGTCGCATGATCATCCTGGTGGACGAAGAAGACCGGGAAAACGAAGGCGATCTGGTCTTTGCCTCCGATCTGGTCACTCCCGAAGCCATCAATTTCATGGCCCGTTACGGCCGCGGACTGATCTGTCTGACCCTGACACGCGAACGCTGCGAGTACCTGCAGCTGCCGCCGATGGCCGCCCGCAACGGCACCAAGCACAGCACCGCGTTCACTGTCTCGATCGAGGCTGCCACCGGTGTCACCACCGGCATCTCGGCCGCGGACCGCGCCCGCACGGTGCAGGTGGCGGTCGCCCGCGACAGCGTGCCGCGTGACCTGGTGCAGCCCGGCCACATCTTCCCGCTGCAGGCGCAGGACGGTGGCGTGCTCATGCGCGCCGGCCACACCGAAGCCGGCTGCGATCTGGCCCGCATGGCCGGCCTGTCGCCGTCGGCCGTGATCTGCGAGATCATGAAGGACGACGGCACGATGGCCCGCCTGCCGGACCTGCAGGAGTTCGCCCGCGAGCACAACGTCAAGATCGGCACCATCGCCGACCTGATCACCTACCGCAGCGGCAACGAGTCGCTGATCGAGTGCCTGCACCAGGACACCCTGACGACACCCTGGGGCACCTTCGCCAGCCGCGTCTACCAGGACCGCACGGGCCAGGTTCACCTCGCGCTGTGTACCGGCACCTGGACCGAGGAGGACGAGGTGCTGGTGCGCGTCCACGAGCCGCTGTCGGTGATGGACCTGCTGGACATCGGCCGTGAGCGCCACTCGTGGGCACTGCCGCAGGCGCTGACCACGCTGCAGGAGTCGGGCCGCGGCGCCGCCGTCCTGCTCAACGTCGCGCAGGACGCACAGGCGCTGCTCGGCGTGGCCTTGCCAGCCACGGGCGAGCCGCAGCGGCCATCAATCGATCTGCGCACTTATGGCGTCGGCGCGCAAATCCTGCGCGATCTCGGCGTGCGCCACATGAAGCTGCTCAGCAACCGCCGTCGCATGCCCAGCATGGTCGGGTACGGTCTCGAAGTCACCGGTTTCATGCCGGTGGCGGGTTAACCCAAGGAACACCACCATGCAAGGCGCAGACAAGGGCACGACGCCCCGCCTCGACGGGAGCGACCTCCGGGTGGCGATCGTCCAGGCCCGCTTCAATGCGGCCATCACCGATGCGCTCGCCGAGCACTGCACGAACGAGCTGGTCCTGCTCGGCGTTCAGCACAAGCACATCCGCCACGTCGGCGTGCCCGGCGCGCTCGAAGTGGCAGTCGCGCTGCAGGCATTGGCCGAGTCGGACGACTACGACGCGCTGATCGCGCTGGGCTGCATCATCCGCGGCGAGACCTACCACTTCGAGCTGGTTGCCAACGAGAGCGGTGCCGCGGTCACCCGTGTGTCGCTCGACCATGGCGTGCCGATCGCCAACGCCATCCTCACGGTCGAGAACGACGCCCAGGCCTGGGCACGCACCGAAGAGAAAGGCCGCGACGCTGCCCGCGTCGCCGTCGAAATGGCCAATTTGCTGGAAGACCTGACTTGAACCCGACCCCAAAACCCCGCCAAGGCACGTCGAGCACGACCGGACCAGGGGCTGCACGTCCCAAATCCGCCCGTCGACGCTCCCGTGAACTGGCGCTGCAGGGCCTCTACGAGTGGCAGATCAGCCGCGCGGACATCAGCGTCGTGCGTTCGCACATGCGCGAGCAGGACGAATTCAGCAAGTGCGACAGCGCGATGTTCGACGCCCTGCTGCAAGGCTGCATCGAGCAGGCCTCCGCGCTGGACAGCCTGCTGACACCGCACATCGACCGCCCGATCACCGAGCTGTCGCCCATCGAGCACGGCGTGCTGATGATCGGCCTGTACGAGCTGCAGCACTGCGTGGACGTGCCCTACCGCGTCGCCATCAACGAGGCCGTCGAGCTGGCCAAGTCCTTCGGCGGCACCGACGGTCACAAGTACGTCAACGGCGTGCTGGACAAGGCGGCCGTGGACCTGCGCCCCGTCGAAGTGGCGGCCCAGCGACTGGCCCGCTCCGCCACCCGCTCCGCATGAGCCTGCGCCCAGCGCCCTCGGTGCCCGATCCGTTGCGACTGGCGCAACGTGTGGCCGGCATCGAACCGTTCTGGGTGATGGAGTGCGCCAAGGCGGCAGACGCCATCGCCCGGACCCCCGCGTGCGACCCCGCGCTGGGCGGCGAGCTAATGATCTACCTGAACATCGGCGAACCGGACGAAACAGCGCCCGCGGCCGTGGTCGCCGCTGCGCAGCGGTGCCTGGATGCCGGGCGCACCCAATACACCCACGCCGTCGGCCTGCCCGCATTGCGCCGGGCGTTGTCGGACTGGTACGCCAGCCGCTGGGGCGTGGACGTGGCTCCGGAGCGCATCGTGGTGACGGCGGGCGCCTCGGCTGCGCTGCAGCTGCTGTGTACCGCGCTGGTCGAGCCGGGCGACGAAGTCCTGATGCCCGATCCGTGCTACCCCTGCAACCGCCACTTCGTGACGGCCTCGGGCGGCACGGCGCGGCTGATCCCGACCACTCCGGCGCAGTGCTTCCAGCTCGACGCCGCTTCGGTCGCCGCGGCCTGGGGGCCGGCCACCCGCGGCGTGATGCTGGCGTCGCCGTCGAACCCGACCGGCACCTCGGTACCGGCCGAGACGCTGGCCGGCATCGTCGAGGTGGTGCGCGCCCGCGGCGGCATCACCATCGTCGACGAGATCTACCTCGGCCTGAGCTACGGCGGTGACGCGCGCAGCGCACTGTCGCTGGGCGACGACGTGCTCGTGGTCAACAGCTTCTCGAAGTATTTCGGCATGACGGGCTGGCGCCTGGGCTGGCTGGTGCTGCCCGAGGCGCTGGTGCCGCCCATCGAGAAACTGGCGCAGAACCTCTACATCTGTGCGTCCGCGATCGCGCAGCAGGCGGCGCTGGCCTGCTTCACGCCGGACACGCTCGCCGTGTGCGAGGCACGCCGCGCCACGATGCAGGCCCGCCGCGACTTCATCGTGCCTGCGCTGAATGCGCTCGGGCTGACGGTGCCCGTGCAGCCGGACGGTGCGTTCTACGTCTGGTTCGACGTGACCGCCCATGCGCCCGACAGCTGGCAGTTCTGCTTCGACATGATGGAGCGCGCCCACGTCGCGCTCACGCCGGGCCGCGATTTCGGCCATGCAGAGACGGCTCGCTACGCGCGGCTTTCCTTCGCCAGCGCGATGGACGATCTGCACGAGGCCGTGCGGCGCCTGCAACGCGTGCTAGGGCGCTGACGACCTCCGGGCCCGCCCAGCGCCACTGCCCATGACCTGCCTGATGTCCCAGACAATCCAGACTGCCGACGCCACCCGCGCAGAACCCTGCGCCGATACCGGCTCCCTCGGTCTGTGGCTGCCCACCAGCCCGGACGACCTGCTCGACATGGGTGGCGATGCGCTGACGCAGTTGCTGCGCACCGCCGCGCCGCCGCCAGCCGTCGACGGGCGGCGGGTGCAAGCGGACGCCGGCGCGGGCGCCGATGCCCCGCCCGACAGCAGCGAGATTGAGCGCTATGTGCTGGAACGCCCGCTCGGCGCTGGGGGCCTCGGCACCGTCTGGGCGGCCTACGACACCGTGCTGGCCCGCCGTGTCGCGGTGAAGACCTTGCCGCTGGCGGCACCGGCCCACGAACGCGCACGCCTCACCGAGCGCGTGCTCGACGAGGCCCGTGCCGCCGCCCGCCTCAGCCATGCCCACATCGTGACCGTTCACGACGCCGGGGTCAGCCCGGACGGGGCCTACATCGCCATGGAGCTGCTGCGTGGCAAAGACCTGTCGCAGATGCTGCGCTCCGGCTGGCGACCAACCGCCGAACAGGCCGCGCTGATCGTGCGCCGCGTCGCCGACGCGCTGAGCTACGCGCACGGCAAGGGCGTAGTCCACCGCGACATCAAGCCGGCCAACATCTTCATGGTCGGGCGCACGCGGCCGGTGGTGCTCGACTTCGGCATCGCGCAATTGCTGCACCAGACCGAGGCGATCGGCGGGCCGGCGCTCGGATCGCCGTTCTACGCCGCGCCAGAGCAGTTCGAGGGCCGCGAGTGCGGGCCGCGCACCGATGTGTATGCGCTGGGCGTCGTGCTGTACGAGCTGCTCACCGGCCACCGGCCCTATGGTGGCACTTCGCTGGCAGAGATCCGCGCTGCCGTGCGCGCCGCCCGACCGCGGCCGCTACGCGACCACGACCCGGCCATCCCTGCCGTGCTGGCCGCCATCGCGCTGCAGGCCATCAGCATCGACCCGGAGCAGCGCCAGCGCACCGCCGGCACGGTCGCCCGCGAGTTGCGCGCCTGGCTGGCCACACAGACACCCACCGGCACGGGCACCGAACCGGTCACTGCCCCGATGCCACCGTTGCCGACGACGGGCCCCGCCGCCCTGCCCATCCCTTTGCCCTTGCCCCTCCGAGAGCCGCCGAGCCCACTCTTCACTGCCCTGCTCGTCGGTGTCCTCGTGCTGCTTCTGCTCGTGGCAGCGGTGCTGTGGGCGACCTCCTGAACACCGACGACACCATGGCCAACGCGCTGTTTCACTGGCCCTTGCGCATCTACTGGGAGGACACCGACGCGGGCGGCGTGGTGTTCTACGCCAACTACCTCAAGTTCTTCGAACGTGGCCGCACCGAGTGGCTACGCAGCCTCGGTTTCTCGCAGGAAGCGTTGCGCCGTGACGAGGGCGCCATGTTCGTCGTCAGCGACACGGCGGTGCGCTACCTGCGCCCGGCGCGGCTGGACGACGAGGTGATCGTCACCGTCCGCCTGGCCGAATCGGGCAAGGCCAGTCTGGTCATCGACCAGCAGGCGCTGCGTGTCACCGCCGCCGGCGGTGAAGCCGAACTCCTCGCCGAAGGCCGCATCCGCATCGGCTGCGTGGATGCGCAGACGCTGCGCCCGCGCCGCATTCCCTCCCACCTCCTTGCCTCCATCGGACTCGCATGAACCAGGACCTGAATATCCTGCAACTGATCCTCCACGCCAGCGTGGTGGTGCAACTCGTGATGGCCATCCTGCTGATCGTGTCGCTGGCCAGCTGGGCGGTGATCTTCGGCAAGATCGTCGGCCTCAAGAAAGTCCGACTCGGCAACGACCTGTTCGAGCGCGACTTCTGGTCCGGCCGCCACGTCAATGACCTCTACCAGCAGAGCGAGCGCAACGCGCAGCACGCCGCGCCGATGGAGCGCATCTTCACCGCCGGCATGCGCGAGTTCCTCAAGCTGCGCGAGCGACGGGTGAGCGACGGCGGCGCCCTGCTCGACGGCGCCCGCCGTGCGATGCGGGCGAGCTGCCAGCGCGAGCTGGACGTCGTCGAATCGCACCTGTCCTTCCTCGCCACCGTCGGCTCGGTATCGCCCTACGTCGGCCTGTTCGGCACGGTCTGGGGGATCATGCACGCCTTCACCGGGCTGGCGAACCTGCAGCAGGTGTCGCTGTCCACCGTCGCACCGGGCATCGCCGAGGCGCTGGTGGCCACCGCGATCGGCCTGTTCTCCGCCATCCCGGCCGTGATCGCCTACAACCGCTTCGCGCGCGACATCGACCGCATCGCGATGCAGCAGGACAACTTCATGGAAGAGTTCTCCAACATCCTGGCC
>JBEANV010000165.1:0-7111 GCA_041165285.1 Pseudomonadota bacterium
CGACCCGCTGCACTTCTCGGCCCGGGCCACGCTGACGTTCGTGCCCCCGGCCGATGGCGACTACCAGTTCTCGCTCACCAGCGCCGGCCTGGCACGGGTGTTCGTCGATGGCGAGCAGGTCGTCGAGGCGTGGGAGAGCTGGTCGCGGGGCGACACCTACTTCACCTTCGGCTGCAACGAGCGCATCGTCAGCCGGCCGCTGCGGGCGGGTCAACCGGTGGCGATCTCGGCCGAGTTCTCGTCACCGACGGGCGTGGTGGTGTCGTTCAAGGCACTGCGGCTGGGCGTGCATCTGCCGCGTGGCGAGGCCGACCTGCTGGCGGCCGAGGCGGCCGCGCGTCAAGCGGACGTGGCACTGGTCTTCATCGGGCTCAACGACGAATGGGACTGCGAGGGCCTGGACCGCCCCGACATGCAACTGCCGCACCAGCAGAACGCGCTGGTCGAGCGGGTTGTCGCCGCGAACCCGAACACCATCGTCGTGCTGCAGACCGGCGCGCCGGTCGAACTGCCGTGGCGGGACAAGGTGCCGGCGTTGCTGCAAGCGTGGTATCCGGGACAGGAGTGCGGCCACGCGATTGCGGACGTGCTGACCGGCCGCGCCGCGCCGGGCGGGCGACTGCCGCAGACTTGGCCGAAGCGGCTGGCGGATGTGGTTACGTCGAACGGCGATCCGCTGCGCTACCCCGGTGTGGGCGGGCGCGTGGTCTATGACGAAGGCGTGTTCATCGGCTACCGGCACCACGACACGCACGGCGTCGAGCCGATGTTCCCGTTCGGGCACGGGTTGTCGTACACGTCGTTTGCCTGGGGCGAGGTGCGCGTCGATCGCACGGAGATGGCGTCGGGTGGCCACGTCACCGTCTCGGTGGACGTGACCAACACCGGCACGCGGGCAGGCGCCGAGGTCGTGCAGCTCTATGTCAGCGATCCGGTCAGCGGCGTGGACCGACCGGCGCAGGAACTCAAGGGCTTCGCCAAGCTCGCGCTGCAGCCAGGCGAAACCGGGACGGCGACGATCACGCTCGGCATGCGGGCGTTTGCGTGGTTCGACACGGCACGCGGCGGCTGGGTGGCCGAGGCGGGGGCGTTCACGCTGCGAGCCGGAGCGTCGTCGCGGGACATCCGGGGCGAGGTTGGGGTGTCGCTGGCAGGTGACTGGTTCGCGGCGGCCTGAGCCATGCTGATCCACAGCGCCCTGTTCTGGCTGCGTGACGATCTCTCAGCCGAGCAACGGACCTTGTTCGAGGCCGAGCTGCAACGCCTGGCCGCGATCCCATACCTGGAGCGCGGTTACGCCGGCCCTGCGGCAGCCACCGAGCGCCGCCCGGTGACGGACAACACCTTCGGCTACGCGACCAGCCTGCACTTCAAGTCGATGGCGGACCACGCGTTCTACCAGACGCAGTGCCCAGACCACGCCAGGTTCATCGCGACGTGTGTGGGGTTCTGTACGCGGGTGGTGGTCCACGACATCGCGCCGTTGCCGTCTGTTTGAAGGCCGATCGATCAGGAACAGGCACCCACGTCCAGCAGTTCACGCGTCGGCGCGGCCAGGAACATCGGCGCGAGCTTGCCGATCTGCTCGCGCAGGAAGCCGCTGGTGTCGGCCGCGGTGCGTGCGGTTTCGTCCTGCCAGACTGTCACCGAAGTGGCACGGCCCATCGAGCGGTCGGTCAGCAGCATGGCCGAGACAAAGCCGGGCTGCTGGCGGGCGGCGGGAATGATCGAGTCCTGGTAGACAGCGATGGCGTCATCCACGCGGTCGGGATGCACATGGGCGGTGATGCAGCGGGCGTACATGGCGGGAACCTCCTGGACAACTGGTTGCGGGAAGAACACATCGCCAGCGTCGCGCCGAAGCGTTAACGCCGCGTCAATAGCACGCAGATCACACCCGATGAAAAAAGGACGGCGACCGGTCACCCGGTCGCCGTCCATGCATGCACGGTCCTGCTGAGGTCAGGCCGGGATGCGCAGTGTCTGCCCCGGATAGATCTTGTCCGGGTGGCTCAACATCGGCTTGTTGGCCTCGAAGATCTTCATGTAGGCGTTGGCGTTGGCGTATTCGGCCTTGGCAATGCCCGACAGGGTGTCGCCACGCACGACGGTGTGCCAGCGCGACTCGTCGGCCGGCTCGTTGACGGTCATCAGGTCGTTGACACCCGTGACGCCCGCAACGTTGCCGCAGCAGAGCAGGACTTTTTCCTTCGTCGCCTGGTCGTTGGCGCAGCCCGAGACAGTGGCCTGGCAGGTGGTGCCGTCGAAGGCGACCTGCAGGCCATCGACGTTCAGGCCCTGCGCGCCGATGTACTTCTCGATGGCAGCAGCAGCACCGGCATTGGCCGCGTCCAGCTTGGCTTGCGCAGCAGCCGGATCGGCCGCGGACGCTGCTTCGGCTGCCGCCTTTTCAGGGTTGTGGCTGCCGAAAAGCTTTTCGCCGGCTTCCTTGATGAAACTCATCAGTCCCATGGTCTTGGTTCCTTCTGCATCGGGTGGGTACACAACGTGCCATCGCGGCACGCCTGAACAGGTTAGACGCACCGCGATCACATTACAAGCGTGACTTGTATCACCATATTCCGCCCCATACCGCGGTATAGGCCAGAAAAACCCAGACCGTGACGCCACCGCGATTCAGCGGGCCGGCAGCTCGGGCAGGGGTTCGCCGTGGCCGAAAACGTCCACGATCGGCCGCAGGTTGGCGTGTTCGCGCTCGCAGGCCGGCCGGTCTTCGACGCAGGTGGCGAGAAAGTCGCGGCGGAAGCCTTCCAGCAGGCCCTGGTCGTGCAGCACGGTGGCCAGCACGTTCAGCGCGTCAATGCGTTCCCGGTAAACCCCCGGGCGCACACCGGCGCCGTGGAACAGCGT
Source organism: Pseudomonadota bacterium (assembly GCA_041165285.1). Taxonomy (GTDB): domain Bacteria; phylum Pseudomonadota; class Gammaproteobacteria; order Burkholderiales; family Burkholderiaceae_C; genus Sphaerotilus. The sequence goes on from JBEANV010000165.1 coordinate 2,872, forward strand.
GGCAATGGTGTGGCGGCCGGTGCGGTAGCCATCACCTTGCGAGGTGTCGGTGGAGCCGTCCTCGTCGAAGGTGACGATGAGCAGGCTGTTGTGCGTGCGCGCCCAGGCGGCATAGGGGCCGATCTGGCGGCGCAGCCAGTCGTCGGCGTCGGCCAGCGGGGCGCTGTGGGCGTCGTGCTGCTCGTTGGGCACGACGAACGAGACCGTCGGCAGCTTCGTGTAGTCGAGTGCGCGACCGTGTTCGTCCTCGGCAAAACCGCGCCAGCGGCGGCCTGTCGGGTCTTCGGTGGCATGGAAGCCGAGGTTCACGTCCACCGGCAGCAGGAAGCGGCGCTGCGCCTCGGGCACGGCGCGCGGCGTCTGCTGCGGGCCGAAGTCGATCCAGTTGATCGCCGGGTTGTGCTTGCGGCGGTAGTGGTCGGCGAGCGGGTTGACATCGCCTTCGCCATCCCAGAGCGGGTGCGGCAGGCTCTCGGAGAAGCTCAGGAAGGTCTTGCCGGACTGGCGCAGCGCGGCGCCGAGGTTGGCGGTGCTGAACGGGCGGCGCTCGGCGGGGACGAGCCGGTTGCCGATGCCGGCGGACTGGTCGTCGCGCTTGGCCGGCAGCGCATCGCCATTGTTCGCCATGCGCACGTCGCCGCGGTAGGGCGAGGTCGGATCCTGGAACCACGCGGGCAGCACACCCTGGTGGCTCGCGGCGAACAGGTAGAGGTAGTTCGGCTGGCTCGGCCGTGCCGACAGCGGCGTCTTGAAGCCGGCAGGAATGCGGCGGTACGGCGTTTCGGCCGCGTAGGCATTGGTGAAACGCGCGCCGTGCTGCGGATCGTTGGCCAGTCCGTTGAGGAAGGGCATCGCCGGGTTGCCCCAGATGCGCTGTTCGCCACCAGCGTCGGCCGAGCGGTTTTCGAGCACGACCACCACGATGTGGTCATAGGGAGCGGCGGCGGCCACCCCGCTCAGTGCGGTGACCAGAACGACCCCCAAAGCAAGACGTTTCGCTGCGTTCACAGGAACTCCGGAACAAAAAACCGCCGCACAAGCGAAAACGCCAACCGGCTGCGGTTGGCGTTTGACAGATCGGGTGGTGCGCCCGGCTGGGATCGAACCAGCAACCCTTGGCTTCGGAGGCCAATACTCTATCCATTGAGCTACGGGCGCAGCGAATGCGATTCTAGCAGTTATCGCAACGCAGCATGCACGCAACACGGGCCAACTGCATCCGGCCCTTATAATTCGACGGTTTTGCGCACCCTGCCTGCCCTGCACGCGAACAGTGCCCACACCGCGTTCAACAGCCCTGAGGAATCCATGAGCCAAGCCCACGACGAGCACGAAAGCCCGATCAAGACCCCCAAGCAACTCATCCTGGCGGTGATCTTTGCCTTTGTGGTGCCCATCTTCGCCATCGTCCTGCTGGTGAAGAACGTCGGCAGCGACACCCGTACCGGCGCCGGCGCCGACGCCCTGAGCGCCGAAGCCACGGCCGCGCGCATCCAGCCCGTCGGCGCGGTGACCGTCAAGCTCGAAGGTGGCCCGCTGAAGAGCGGCGAAGAAGTGTTCAAGGGCCAGTGCGCCGCCTGCCACGCCGCCGGTCTGGCTGGCGCGCCGAAGTTCGGTGACACCGCTGCCTGGGCCCCGCGTGTCGGCCAAGGCTATGCGGGTCTGCTGGCCTCCGCCCTCAAGGGCAAGGGTGCCATGGGCGCACAGGGCGGTGGCGATTTCAGCGATGTCGAAGTCGGCCGTGCCGTGGTCTACATGGCCAACGCCGGTGGCGCCAAGTTCGACGAGCCGAAGGCCGCCGCTGCTGCACCTGCGGACGCTGCCTCGAAGTAAGCCGCTCGGCTTTCTCCGAGCGTCAACAAAAAGCCGGTCAGCGACCGGCTTTTTTGATGCCTGTGTTCAGGCCTGACCGCGCCGCTGCGGGCTGAGGTCATGGCCGTAGCGCACCGGCAGATCGGCAGAGCGCACGTCCTGCGGCACCCATACGCCTGCGACCACCGCATCCGCCGCGGTGTCCATGTCCGCCGAGCGGACCAGCCCGAGGCCCAGCGGCGTGTGCAGGAACAGCCGCCCTTGTTCGTCCACCAGCACCTCGTCCACCGAGGGCACCGGGCGCCCGGTCTGCGTCTCGACCCTGAACGCGCCGTCCAGCCACTGCACGCCGAACACCCAGGGCGCCGCCTCCAGCTCGACGAACACCTTCTGCGGCCCGTTCTGGAAGAACCAGCAGCCCTCAGCGTCGGCCTCGTAGTTGCGGCCGATGAACTCCCGCAGCTTGTCGTGCAGGATGCGGCTGCCCTTGACGCGCGGGAACGGGCCGGCCGCCTGCGTGCGGTCGTCGCGCATGTACCAGTCACCGCGGGCGTCCAGCGCGAGCCAGCCGCGGCAGTCGGGCACGTTGGGCCACTTCTTCAGGGCCGCTTTGACGATGTCATCCATGCGGCCGATCTTGCCTCAGCGCGGCGCCGACGGCCAGCACGAACCGAGTGGTCCCTGCATCCAGCCCATCACGGCCCGCGGCAGCCCGCGCACATCACCCGGCAGCGGCCCGGACGCAAAACCGACGTGTCCGCCATGCTCGGGTTGCCACAGGGTGACGTGGCGCCCGACCTCGTGCGCGGCGGGCAGGCTCTCGGCGGGCACGAACGGGTCATTGCGCGCATTGACCACCAGCGCCGGGATCCGGATGTCGGCCAGATGCGGCTTGGCGGAAGCGCGGCGCCAGTAGTCCTCGGTGTCGCGGTAGCCGTGCAGCGGCGCGGTGAAGAGGTTGTCGAAGGCGTAGAGGTCGCGGGCCTGCCGCAGCCGTTCCGCATCGAAGAGGCCGGGATGCTGCGCGAGCTTGGCCAGTGCCTTGGGCTTCATCGTGCGCAGGAACATGGGCGTGTAGAGGTGGCGGTTCAGACCACGCCCGATCGCGTGGCCGGCGGCGGTCAAGTCGATCGGCGAACACACCGACGCCACCGCCTGCACCACCCGGCCAGCCTGCTCGCCCGATTCCTGCGCCCAGCGCAGCAGCGCATTGCCGCCCAGCGAGACCCCGACGGCGACAACCGGTCCGGTCGGGTGCGACTGGCGAATCTGGTCCAGCATCCAGCCGATCTCGACATGGTCGCCCGAGTGGTAGGCGCGCGGCGCCAGATTCAGCTCGCCCGAGCAGCCACGGAAATGCGGTACGGCGTAGCGCCAGCCGTGGCGGCGCGCCCAGTCGGCGAAGGCCAGCGCGTAGTGGCTGCGCGAGGAACCTTCCAGCCCGTGGAACAGCACCAGCAGGCCGACGCCCTCGCCCGCCGTGCCGTTCAGGCCGACCGGGTCCAGCCAGTCGATGTCGATGAAGTCCGCGTCGGGCGTGGTGTGGCGCTCGCGGCGGTAGACGATCGGAACGGCGGGGTCGTGGCTGCGCGAGAACAGCGCCGGCCAGACAGTCTGTGCCTGGCCACCGGGCAGCCAGGCGGGAGCGGGATCGAGGGTCAAGTCAGTGCAGCGTGGACGGTTCGTCGCTGAATTCCTGCGCCTGGCGCGGGCTGCCGGGGCTGGCGTGGTGGGCCAGCAGGCGCCAGCCCTGCGGCGTCTTCACGAAAATGTTGGTCGCCAGCACATAGGCGCGCTGCGGCCCCTCGGGCGTGGCCACACGGATCTCTTCGAGCACATGGTGTACGGCAAAACCCCCCGCCACGATGCGGCGCACCTGCGAGACACGGGCATCGACGCTGCCGTTGGCGAACAGGCTCTCGAACGCCGAGCGGATCGCCTGCGCGCCGACCAGCCGCGGTCCGCCCGGGTGAATGCAGGCGATGTCCTCGTCATCGGACCAGACCGACATCACCCGCTCCAGATCGGCGTGCTGCAACGCCTCGTAGAACTGGGCTTCGGTCTCGTCGGGGGTGGCCATCAGGGCGGCCTGCAGGGGCTTGACGCGGGGCATGGAGATCCTGGTTGAGCCGGAGGGTTACCGGAAGACGACGGTCTTGCGGCCGTTGAGCAGCACGCGGTGCTCGACATGCCAGCGCACGGCACGCGCCAGCACGACGCATTCGACATCACGGCCGACGGCGGTGAAATCTTCGGGGCTCAGCGTGTGATCGACCCGCTCAACGTCCTGCTCGATGATGGGGCCTTCGTCGAGGTCGGCCGTCACATAGTGCGCCGTGGCGCCGATGAGCTTCACCCCACGTTCGTGCGCCTGGTAATAGGGCTTGGCACCCTTGAAGCTGGGCAGAAAGCTGTGATGGATATTGAT
>JBEANV010000166.1:0-4321 GCA_041165285.1 Pseudomonadota bacterium
GTGGAGAAACCGACCTGACGCGCCCGCTCGGCGTTGTGGGTGGTGGAGCCGCATTCCAGATCAACCGTGCCATTGCGCACCAGCGGGATGCGGTTCTGCGCCGTCACGGGGATCAGCTTGATGGTCAGCGCGGGCAGCTTCAGCTCGGCCTTGATGCTGTCCAGCAGGCGCAGCATCAGCTCATGCGAATAGCCCACCACCTGCTTGCGCTGGTCGTAGTAGGAAAACGGCACCGACGACTCGCGGTGCCCGAGATTGATGGTGCCGGTCTCGGCGATCTTGCGCAGGGTGTCGGCTTCCTGCGCGGGCGCGGCGGCGCTCGCCAGACCAGCACCCGCCAGCAGCGCCACCCGCGCAGAGCGCTGAAGGTGGCCCCGGAGCGGGCGAATCAGGTCGAGGGAGGCAGCCATGCCCGGTCAGATTGCACAGGGCGTGCCAGCTTTTTCCGGTACCGCTCAAGAAGACGGCCGGCGCCAAGTGCTTGATTTGAAACGCCGTGCCGCAGAAGCAGCCCGACGCGGGACCGGCTATCCGTCAGCGCACCACACTGGGGGTCGGATTTCCGTCAGACCAGTGCAGGCACTCAGAACAGGCGCCCGACATTGAACAGCGTCAGCACCCCCAGCACCGCGAAGATGCCCGCCGCGATGGCGTGGACCAGCCGCATCGGAATCGCGCGGGCGGCGCGGTCACCCAGCAGCACGGCCGGCACGTTCGCCAGCATCATCCCGAAGGTGGTGCCGGCAACGACCTGGAACAGCTCGGTGTAACGCGCCGCGAGGGCCACGGTGGCGATCTGCGTCTTGTCGCCCATCTCGGCCAGGAAAAACGCGATCACGGTGGTACCGAAGACGCCGAAACGCTGCGTGCCACCTTCCGCGTCGTCGATCTCGTCGGGCACCAGCATCCACGCGGCCATCGCCAGGAAGGACACGCCGATCACCCAGCGCAGCAGGTCCGGCCCGAGAAATCGCGCCACCACCCCTCCGACCAGCCCGGCCAGCGCGTGGTTGAGCACGGTCGCCACGAAGATGCCGAGGATGATCGGCACCGGCCGGCGAAAGCGCGCGGCCAGCAGCAGGGCAAGCAGTTGGGTCTTGTCGCCAATTTCGCCAAGGGCGACGACACCAGTTGAAATAAGAAAGGGTTCCATCCACGCATTTTAGGAACCCAGGCGGTCAGACCTCGGCGGTCAGATCCTTCAGAGCCGCGTCCGCGCCGTTGCGGGTGACGGACTGGACGCCGTTTTCCATCGCCGCCGCCGAAGAGTACATCTCGCTCTGGCCGATGATCTGGCCATTGCCGGCCGTCAGCACGAAATACGGCTCGCCGGCCTTGGAGGTGCGGCGGTCGAAGCGGCCGTCGAGCTGGCTGTTGGTGCGCACCGATTCGATGCCGTTCAGCGCCGACGCCTTGCTCGCGTAGGACTGGCTGGTGAGAACGACCTGGTGGTTGCCCGCCTTGAGCGAAAAGCGGAACTGGTCCTGGCCTGAGGCCTTGAGTTCGAACGTACCTGCCATGGTGGTGACTCCTGCGTTAGTTTTTGGACACTGTTCTGGTGCCTGCACGCGCCTGCCTGAGAGCGGCGCGGCTAAAGAATAGACGAGGAATCCGGCGCTGCCGCTCGGGCGAACCCGGGTTTCAGGATGCGCCAAGACTTGCCCTTGCTCCCGGGCCTCACGGCTTGAACAGCAGCGTCACCAGCCCGAGGCTGATCGTCGGAAACACCAGCAGCGCCAGCAGCCGAAGCACGTCGCTGGCGAGGAAGGGGAACACGCCCTTGTACGTCTCGTTCATCGACACATCGCGCGCGATGCCGTTGACGACGTAGACGTTCAGACCCACCGGCGGCGCCACCAGCCCGATGCCCACCGTCATCAGCACCAGGATGCCGAACCAGATCGCTTTCGGCTCGGCCTCCAGCCCCATCAGCGGCAAGCCCATCACCGCCGGGAAGATGACGGGAATCGTCAGCAGCAACATCGACAGCTCGTCCATCACGCAGCCCAGCACGACATACATCGCCAGCACCCCGGCGACGATCAGCAGCGGTGATACCGGCAGGTGGCTGACCCACTGCGCCAGCGCTGCAGGCATCTGCGTCAGTGCGAGTGCAGCGTTCATCATGTCGGCGCCGAGGAAGATCATGAACACCATCGCCGAGGTCTCGGCCGTGCCCAGGAAGCTGCGCACGATGCCAGCGCGGTCCAGCTCGCGGCGCAGCAGGCCCGCAAGGAAGGTGCCGACCGTGCCCACCGCAGCGCCCTCGGTCGGTGAAAACAGCCCCCCGTAGATCCCGCCAAACACCACCAGGAAGATCAGCACGATCGGCCAGATGTTCAGCAGCGCTGCCCAGCGCGCCGGCCAGGCCAGCGGTGCGCTGGGCTTGGCCAGTTCCGGCCGCAAGCGGCAGACGATGGCGATGACGATCAGGTAGCCGGTCATCGCGATGAGCCCGGGAATGAAGGCCGCCGCGAAGAGCTTGGCGACGTTCTGCTCGGTCAGGATCGCGTAGACCACCAGTGGCACCGACGGCGGGATCAGGATGCCGAGCGTGCCGCCGCAGGCCAGTGCCGCGGTGGACAGCCGGCCGTGGTAGCCATTGGCCTTCATCTCCGGGTAGGCGACCTGGGTGATGGTGGCGGACGTGGCGACGGACGAACCGCACACTGCGCCGAACGCCGCCGCCGCCAGGATCGCCGCCATCGCCAGCCCACCGCGGATGTGGCCGACAAAGGCCGCCGCCGCCTTGAACAGGTCGCGGCTCAACCCGCCCTGGGTCGCGAACTGGCCCATGAGCAGGAACAGCGGGATCACCGACAGGTCGTACACCGTCAAGCGTGCGACGGGCGCGCCCTTGAGCTGGTTGAGCAGCGCCATGTCGTTAGTCAGCGCCCAGTAGCCGAGCGCGCCGGGGATGAACATGGCGGCGGCGATGGGCACGCGCAGCGCCATCATCAGCAGCATCCCGGCGAACATCACCAGGCCGATCGTGGTGGGGGTCATGCCGTGCGCTCCTCGGCACCGCCGTCGGTCCCCGCGAACGCCTGCACCAGCGCGACCAGCGCCGTCAACGCCAATCCGGGCGCCAGCAGTGCATAAGCCCACCACATCGGCAGGTCGAGGATCATCGTTGCCTCATGGGCCTCGCGCACGGCCAATGCGCCTACCGCGGAGCGCCACGCCAGCAGCGCCACCATCAGCGCCAGCAACACCGCGCCGAGGCTGTCCAGCCCGCGCAGCAGCACCGGCCCGGCCTTCTGGGTGAAGAAGTCCACGATGATGTTGGCCCGCTGCACCTGCGCCCACGGCAGGCACAGCGAGATGCACAGCGCGATACCGAACTGCGTCAGCTCGATGTCGCCCGGAATCGGCTTCGCCCACAGCGCGCGCCCGGCGATGCTGACCACCACCATCAGCGCCACCGCCCCGGCACACAAGCCGCCCAGCACCGCGAACCACCCGGCCAGCCGGGACAGCGCCGCGCTCATTTCTTGTACTTCACCAGCAGGTCACGGGCGTCCTGCAGCAATTGCTTGCCGTTCAGGCCACGCTTGTCCATGTCGGCGGTCCAGTCGTCGTACAGACCGGCAGACGCCTTGACCCAGTTGTCCATCTCGGACAGCGGCAAACGGTAGAACACGTTGCCGTGGTCCATCGCCGCCTTGCGGCCCACCGCCTGGCTGTTGTCCCAGATCTTGCCGATGGACTGCGAATACGCGGGGCCGCTGTTGGTGTCGATCACCTTCTTCAGCTCGGGGCTGAGGGCGTCGTACTTGGCCTGGTTCATGGCAAAGACAAACACCGCGCTGTAGAGCGCCGGCCGCGACGGGTCGGTTTCGGTGTGGTACTTGACCATCTCCTGCAGCTTCAGCGACGGCATCACCTCCCACGGCAGCAGGAAGCCGTCGATCGTGCCCTTGCTCACCGCATCGGGCAGCGCCGGCAGCGGCATGCCCACGGGCGACGCGCCGAGTGCCGCAAGCAGCTTGTTGGTCTGGCGGGTCGGGGCGCGCATCTTCAGACCCTTGAAATCCGCCAGCGTCTTCACCGGCTTCTCGCGGGTGTGGACATAACCCTCGTCGTGGACCCAGGTGGCCAGGATCTTGGTGCCGGGGAATTCCTTGAGCGCGTTCTTCTGCAGGTAGTCCCACGCGGCGCGGGCACCCACCTCGGCCGAGTTGGTCATGAAGGGCAGCTCGAACACCTCCATCGCCGGGAAGCGGCCGGCCGTGTAGCCGGGCAGCGTGATGACCACATCGTCCACGCCATCCTTCACGCGGTCCACGAGCTGCGGCGGCGTGCCGCCACCGGACATGGC
>JBEANV010000167.1:0-2537 GCA_041165285.1 Pseudomonadota bacterium
ACGTGCAAAACGAGTCGGCCGTCGACATCTCCGAAGAGATCGACCGCCTGTCCAAGAAGAGCCAGCAGCTCGCCAAGGACATCTACTCCAGCCTGTCGCCGTGGCAGGTCACGCAGATCGCCCGCCACGCCCAGCGCCCCTACACGCTGGACTACGTCAACGAGATCTTCACCGACTTCCAGGAACTGCACGGCGACCGCTCGTTCGCGGACGACCAGTCCATCGTCGGAGGTCTGGCCCGCTTCAATGGCCGCGCCTGCATGGTGCTGGGCCACCAGAAGGGCCGCGACACCAAGGAGCGCGCCGCCCGCAACTTCGGCATGGCACGCCCCGAGGGCTACCGCAAGGCGCTGCGGCTGATGAAGGTCGCCGAGAAGTTCGGGCTGCCGGTGTTCACCTTCGTCGACACGCCGGGCGCCTACCCCGGCATCGGCGCCGAAGAGCGTGGCCAGTCCGAGGCCATCGGCCGCAACATCTTCGAGATGGCGCAGCTCGAAGTGCCGATCATCACCACCATCATCGGTGAAGGCGGCTCCGGTGGTGCGCTGGCCATCAGCGTGGCCGACCAGGTGCTGATGCTTCAGTTTTCGGTGTATTCGGTCATCTCGCCGGAAGGCTGTGCCTCGATCCTGTGGAAGACGGCCGAGCGTGCCAGCGACGCTGCCGATGCGCTCGGCATCACGGCCCACCGCCTGAAGGCGCTGGGGCTGGTGGACAAGATTGTCAGCGAGCCGGTCGGCGGCGCGCACCGCGACCACAAGCAGATGGCGGCCTTCCTCAAGCGTGCGCTCAACGACGCGCTGCGCCAGGTGGTGGATCTGTCGACCAAGGAACTGCTCGACCACCGCTACAACCGCCTGCGCAGCTACGGCCGGTTCACCGACACCAAGGTCTGATTCCCGGCCTGATCTGTCCGTGATGCCCCGTCCGCTGGCTGTGGCTTGCAGCGGCGGGCGCGATTCGATCGCCCTGCTGCACGCAACCTGGTGTATCGCACGGTCGCTGGCCGACGATACCGGTCAGCCGCACCCGATCCATGCCTTCCATGTCCACCACGGACTGAGCCGCCACGCCGACGGCTGGCTGGCGCACTGTGCAGATCAGTGCCTGCGTTGGCAGGAGCAGGGCGCCGATCTGCAGTTCCATGCCCGCCACCTGCATCTGGTGCCGCGGCGTGGAGAGAGCATCGAGGCGCTGGCCCGGGACCGCCGCTATGCCGCGCTGGCCGACATGGCCCGTGACACCGGCTGCGACACCGTGCTGCTCGCCCACCACCGGGAAGACCAGGCGGAAACATTCCTGCTGCAGGCGCTGCGTGGTGCCGGGGCGGCCGGGTTGGCGTCGATGCCGACAGCCATCGAGCGGGATGGCATCTGCTGGCGGCGTCCGTGGTTGCAGCACCCGCGTGCCGCGATCGAAGCCTATGTCTCGCAGCATGGCCTGTCCTGCATCGAGGACGACAGCAACGCCGACCCCCGTTATGCTCGCAACCGCCTGCGCCTGCAGATCTGGCCCGCGCTGACGGTGGCGTTCCCGCAGGCGCCGCTGGTGCTGGGCGACGCCGCCCGCCACGCCCAGGATGCTGTCGAGTGCCTGCAGGCGCTGGCCGAGATGGATCTGCGTGCGGTCACGGTGGCCGACGGTCTGAACGTCGAAGCAGCCGTGGCGCTTGGCGGTGCGCGGTTGCGCAACCTGCTGCGGCTCTGGCTGCACTGCACCACGGGAGAATCGCCGCGGGCGAGCTGGCTCGACCGCCTGTCGCACGAACTCCCCATGCGTTCTGATGCCCGCTGGCCGATGCCCGGACCGGGCGAGCTGCGCTTGTGGCGGGGTGTGCTCCGCTGGGTGCCGGTGATGCCGGAGATCCTGCCTGCGCAGCCCCTGGCGTTGCCGGATCTGCGCGCCGAATGGACCTGGCCGCTGCCGACCTATGGCGGTGTACTGGACATCGAGCCGGTCACCCAAGGCGGCGTGTCGCTCGATCTGCTGCGCAGGCTGACCGCGCGGCCTCGCTCCGGTGGCGAGCAGTTCCAGCGTGCGCCGGGCACACCGCCCCGTGCGCTCAAGAAGCAGTACCAGCTCGCCGGGGTGCCCGCCGGGGCGCGCGGCGGGCCGTTGCTGTTCTCGGGCGAGCAGCTCGTGTTCGTCCCGGGACTGGGGCTGGATGCACGGGTTGTGTCGCCAGCCGGACAGCCGCAGAGGGCGTTGCGCTGGCGTGCGCACCACACTGAGGGTTCCACCGGACAGGGAACCGGCTAAAATCGTGAGCTTTTCGACTCCCCAGCGAGCCACAACCCCATGGCTTTGATCGTTCACAAGTACGGCGGCACGTCGATGGGCTCGCCCGAGCGCATCCGCAACGTCGCCAAGCGCGTGGCCAAGTGGGCCCGCGCAGGCCACCAGATGGTGGTCGTGCCCTCCGCCATGAGCGGCGAGACCAACCGCCTGCTCGGCCTGGCCCGCGAAGTGTCACCGGCCGTCCAGACCGCTGCCGTCACCCGCGAACTCGACATGATCGCCTGCACCGGCGAGCAGGT
>JBEANV010000168.1:0-3496 GCA_041165285.1 Pseudomonadota bacterium
GTCGTACATCGGGTCGGCTTCCGCGTCGCCACCACCCCCTTCCGCATTGGTGTCGTTGCCGCCCTCGCCATCGAGCACGCCGCCTTCGAGGATGCCTTCGATGTAGTTCGGCTCGCCCTGCGACTTCAGGTACTCGACGACACGGTGCACCTCGTCATCGCTGACGAAGGCACCGTGGACCCGGATCGGCACACCGGAACCGGGCGAGAGGTACAGCATGTCGCCCTGCCCCAGCAAGGCTTCCGCGCCCATCTGGTCGAGGATGGTGCGGCTGTCGATCTTGCTGGAGACCTGGAAGCTCAGGCGCGTGGGGATGTTGGCCTTGATCAGACCGGTGATGACATCGACCGACGGGCGCTGCGTCGCCAGGATCAGGTGGATGCCGGCCGCGCGTGCCTTCTGCGCCAGCCGGGCGATGAGTTCCTCGATCTTCTTGCCGACGACCATCATCAGGTCGGCCAGCTCGTCGATGACGACGACGATGTGCGGCAGGCGGTCGAGCGGCTCGGGCTCTTCCGGCGTCAGGCTGAAGGGATTTGGGATCAGCTCCTCGCGCTCGGCCGCATCGGCGATCTTCTTGTTGTAGCCAGCGAGGTTGCGCACGCCCATCTTGCTGAGCAGCTTGTAGCGCCGCTCCATCTCGGCCACGCACCAGTTGAGCGCGTTCGACGCCTGTTTCATGTCGGTGACGACGGGGGCGAGCAGGTGCGGGATACCTTCGTAGACGCTCATTTCCAGCATCTTCGGGTCAATCAGGATCAGGCGCACGTCGCTGGCGTCGGCCTTGTAGAGCAGCGACAGGATCATGCTGTTGATGCCCACCGACTTGCCGGAGCCGGTCGTGCCGGCCACCAGGCAGTGCGGCATCTTGCCCAGATCGGCCACGAACGGCTGGCCGACGATGTCCTTGCCAAGCCCGAGCGTCAGCAACGAGGCCGCGTTGGTGTAGATCGGTGCGCCGAGCACCTCGGACAACCGGATGATCTGGCGCCTGGCGTTGGGCAGTTCCAGCGCCATGCAGTTGCGGCCCGGGATGGTCTCGACCACGCGGATCGACACGAGGCTGAGCGAGCGTGCCAGATCCTTGGCGAGGTTGACGATCTGCGAGCCCTTGACACCGGTCGCAGGCTCGATCTCGAAGCGCGTGATCACCGGTCCGGGCATGGCGGCGATGACCTGCACCTCGACACCGAAGTCGGCGAGCTTGCGCTCGATCTGGCGACTGGTGGCCTCCAGCGCCTCGGGCGTGGCGGTTTCGGTGGCAGGCGTGGCCCGATCCAGAAGGCCGACCTGCGGCAGGTGGGCCGGGCCGTCGATCGGGGCCGGCACGGGCACAGGCAGCGGCAAGGGCATCTGAATCGCGGCCGGCGGGCGGGCGGGCGCCGCGGCCATCGCCACCATTGCCGCCGGCCGCGTACTGGACAGCGGCATCGGCAGGCCCTCGTCCCAGGGCGGCGCCACCAGCGGCGGCAGGCTCTCGGGCACGGTGTCCACAAAATCGGGCTCGTAACTCGCCGCACGCGAACCGGTCGGCCCCATCTGCAACACGCCGGGCATGGTTTCCGAGTCGAACACCGGCTCGACACTGGGCGGCGCGGCCGGCCTGTCCTTCTCTTTCTTTTTGCGGCCGGCAACAGGTGCAGCCGCCACCGACTCCAGCGGCACAGGATCGGTCACCGACTCCCGCTCGCGCGCCATCTGCGCCTGGACGCCGATGCGCTTGTCCTCGGCCTCCTTGCGGTTCATCTGGCGGCGCTCGCGCCAGCCGTCGAACCAGCCACCAATGCGCTCGGCCAAGCCCAGCCACGAAAACCGGAAGGCCCAGGCCAGCGCCAGCAACAACACGACAATCCAGAGCACGCCGCTGCCGACGAATCCCAGCAGCCGCATGCTCGACGGGCCGAGCACGGCCCCCAGCACCCCGCCAGCATGGGCACCCGCCACAACACCCTCGAACTGATACAGGCGCGTCCATTCCAGCGCAGTGCTGGCCATCATCAGCAGCAACAGGCCAACCCAGGTCAGCCACTGCGGGCGCCAATGCACCGGCCCCACGGGATCCACAGGCGCCAGGTCCGCGCGCAGCAGGCGCGCCACCATCGACAGCCAGGCCCGCACCCCGAAGAACAGGCCCCACCACGCCGACAATCCGAACAGGACAAACGACAGATCGGACGCCCACGCGCCGATCACGCCGGCGTGGTTGCGCAGGCGCTGGCTGTCGCCGGAGGTGGAAAACGCCGCATCCCCGGGGTGGTGGCTGAGCATCGCAATGACCCACAGCAACAGCAGGGTTCCGCCGAGCGTGATCCCTACCTGAAGGCGCCAGCGGGGGACGGGGGGGGACGAGGTGGCCTGGGCCTGCAGGGCAGGCGTCTGGGCGGAAGCTGAACTGCGCAGCGAACCGAGCGGATAAGTCATGCCAGCATTGTCCGCGATCCGCAGAAACGGCAAAGCCGCCATGAACCATGGCGGCTTTGCGTTCACTGAGGCACCAGCAGATGCCTTGCCAGCCGGATTACTGGGTGGCAAGGCGCTCGGTCAGCACGACCCAGCCGTTTTCCTGGGTCTCGATCAGGCCACGTTCTTCCAGATCCTTCATGACACGGCTGACCATTTCGCGCGAAGCGCCGACGACCTTGGCCAGATCCTGGCGCGACACCTTGCTGCGGATCACGCGGCGGCCTTCGTCGTCCTCTGCCATGTCCAGCAGCGCACGCGCCACGCGGCCGTAGACGTCCAGCAGGGCCAGCGACTCGATCTGGCGGTCGGCATTGCGCAGACGTGCGACCAGCCCGCGCAGGATCGCGTAGGACAGGCTGGAGTTGTCCGGCAGGCAGGTCGCGAACTCGCTGCGGCCGAGCACCAGCACGTCGGTCTGCACCTCGGCGCGCACGGTGGCCGAATGCGGCTCGTTGTCGATCAGGCTCATCTCGCCGAGGTAGTCCCCCGCTTCCAGCACGGCCAGAATCACCTCGCGGCCACGGGTGTCGGACGTGATGACGCGGGCACGGCCGCTCAGCAGGATGAACAGGGCGTCCGACTTGCGGCCCTGCTCGACGATGATTTCGCCGCGGCGGTAGCGGCGCTTGACCACGCCGTCCGCGATGGTCTGCGCCTGCTCCACGGTCAGCATCGAGAAAAGGGGAACCCGTCGAATCAGATCAAGGTTTGAGAGCATGGCCATGGGGCTACTCCTGCTTGTTGGTGTCTATCGTTGTCATTGAAATCGGGCACCGTGTCGGCTGCGATGGTTCCGGCAATTCCCCGCGCCTCTGCTGGCCGGGAAACCGCACTTCGAAGCGCGGCAGACAAGAACCGCTAAGCTTCGCACTGCAACATTTCACGACATGCCCATTGCGTCGCGACTCTAACCGAAGCGTCACCCCGTTGAACAGCGCGGTGACCCGGAAATGAAACTGCGCGCTCCAACGGAAATCGACCCCGACCCCATGAGCAGTTCCTCCACGCACTCCCAAGTCCTCATCCTCGGATC
>JBEANV010000169.1:0-4534 GCA_041165285.1 Pseudomonadota bacterium
TCCCAGTAGTCATCCTCCTGCAGCGTGATCTCGCCGCCATCCGGACCGGCCAGCGCCAGCATGTTGCGCCTGGTCTCGACGACGTACTGGTATTCGCAGACCAGCACCCCATCCTGCGTCACCCACGAGCCGTCCCCGTCGCCCTCCCACGACTGCTTGCTTGCCTTGGGGAACTCGCGCTCAAACTGCTTGCGAGGTATGAGGGTCTCTGCAAAGCCATTCATGGCGTCTGACCCATCGGGCTCGGTACCGTCGATGATGATGCTCAGGTGGTCGATGACGCGGGCAATGCAGATCTCCTGTTGGTTCGTCTCCGGGTCAAGGACCTTCGGCAGCACGCGAACCCAGCCGATGCCGCAATCGGCGGCGCCCTGAACGGCCCAGTCGTAGGCGATCTGGGCGCGGCTGCGGTATTCGATATGCCGCAGGATGCCGTCGAGCTGCTGCGCCACCAGCACATCACCCCGGCTGTCCACCGGCATGGCGTTCAGGCCCGGCTTGTTCTTGCGGGCCTCGTTGACCACCTGCATGCGGTACTGGTTGGTCCGATCCAGCGTCATGCAGGGCCGGCCCCGCCGGGCGTCCAGCACGTCCTGCGGCCATTGCTGCGGCTCGGACGGGTCGCCAAACAGCAGATCCTCCCTCATCCGCCGGTGGGTCTCGCGCCACGCCTCCATTGTGTCGGCGTAGATCTCTTTGGCGCGCTGCAGGGTGTCTTGTGGCATGGGCGCATGTTAGCGCCCGCTTACATCATGGGCAATGCGGATCAGCAGGCGCAGCCTCGGCGAGCATGTAACCCAGCAGAGGATGGCGCGCAGTGATCCATGCGGCCATGGCTCCGCCGACATCGAGCGCAAGGATTTGGTGGCGCAGGCCACCGCCGTGCCGCAGCGACACCCCGTCGGTAAACGCCGGCACCGCACCAAGGCTGCGATACATCCTCGCAAGGGCGTCGCTGCGCGCCCCCATGATGAGCCACCGGGCCGCCGGCCT
This sequence comes from Pseudomonadota bacterium, assembly GCA_041165285.1. Classification (GTDB taxonomy): domain Bacteria; phylum Pseudomonadota; class Gammaproteobacteria; order Burkholderiales; family Burkholderiaceae_C; genus Sphaerotilus. Next base: position 994 of record JBEANV010000169.1, read on the forward strand.
GCAGCGCCAGTAGATGGCCCGCCAGAGCGCGAGCCTGGCTCCGGCGTGTCCAGCGGACACCGCCAGCCGGCTGCACTCGGCGCGCCCGCCAGACTGCATGCTGGTTGGCCACTCGTCATCCCGAACATCGGACGCGATCGGCAGCGCATCGAAGTGCAGGCGAGCCGTGCCGGCTGGCGTGTCCCCGTCCAAGCACAGCATGACTTGCGGCGACTCGGCCTCGTCGTGGCCGTCATCATCCCAGCACCCGGAGACGTGGCGCGCGTAGGCGGCGGCGCGCAGAAGGCGCACGGCGCGCATGTGCTCCGGGCCGCTGGCGGTGATGACGCGCAGGCTGCTCATGTCAGGCGGCCATCCAGTTGCCTCGGGCGTCATCTGGCGGAGTGGCCTTGCGCGCCCTCGCGCGCCCCAGCGTGTCGGCGCCACGACCAAGAAGCGCCAGCGTGTCCACGCCATCGTCAGGGCTGCCAGCCGGGAACACAAGGCACTGCCGCTGCAGTTCCGGCACCCACGCGGCCCGCGGCCACATCACGCGCCCCATGCCGGCCAGGGCGATGATGGGCTGCGCGCGGGTGGGCTTGTCGTTGATGGATGGCATCCAGTCGATGCGGCACTTGATGTCGCGCTCCGTCATCCGCCGCCGCAGCGCTCCTTCGGTGGCGCGCCGGATGGGCCCGGCCTCGCCGAACCATGCCAACGGGGAGTGGCGGGCCATCATGTCGAGCTTGCGCTCTATCCATACCTCGGGCCCCACCTGGCCGCGCCACCAGTCCAGCAGGTATAGCGATCCGTCCTCGGACAGGCCGGCCACCCCGTGCTCGGTCCAATCTCCACCGTCAGGCGTCACAGCGTAGTCGCTGGCGCCGATGATGCGCAGGCCGCTGGGCGCCTTGTCGTAGGTCATCATGTCGTCGCGCCGGAACAGGATGCCATCGTCCGGGGCCGGGCGTTGCTGGTACAGGCTCGACCATGTGCGCCGGTTGAGTCGGTACTGCGCCCAGTGCCGATCATCGAACCACTCCGGCCACAGCATTTCACCCGACAGCCGCCCGAGAGGATCGGTGCGCGTCTGGCACTCGGCCTGCAGGCACAGCACGCGCCATACATTGCCGTCCCGGCATTGGATGTCGCCGGAGTCGCCGGCCCAGTCCGCCGGCAGGATGCGGCCTGACACATCGTCCTCGTGCCAGCGCGTGTTGATGATCACCACCCAGCCGCCCGGGATCAGGCGCGTGAGCAGATCGTCTTCGTAGGCAGCGAATGTCCGATTGCGCACCACCTCCGAGTCGGCATCCTGCCGCCCCTTGATCGGGTCATCGACCACGATGCCGTGAGCGCGGTTGCCGGTGATGCCCGCGAGGATGCCGCACGCCATGTACTCGGACCCGTTGGTGAGGGCGAACTCGTCGGCAGCGCGGGATTCCGGGCTGATGCTGGCCTGCAGGATGCCGGCGGCCTCATTGGACCGCAGCAACTGGCGCGTGCGCCGGCCGTGCCGGCGGGACAAGTCATCGCCGTAGCTGGCCAGGATCACGCGCCGGCCGGGCTGCTGCCCTAGATACCAGCTCGGCGCCACCACGGTGGCATAGGTGCTCTTGGCTGACCCGGGCGGCGCCATGATCATCAGCCGCCCGTGCTGGGTCTGCATACAGCGCTGCATCTCCCGCAGGATCAGCCGGTGGTGGATGGCCTGCTTGGACTCGATGAGCGGTATTGGGGCGTCGTCGTCAGCCTCATTGATCGGCGATCCGGGTACCGGCACGCGGGCAGCGAACGTCTCCAGGTCTCGCCTTGCATTGCGGCGCTCCAGCAGCACTGCTGCGGCTTGCTCAGGGCTGATCTGCGTCGCCACCAGGCGCTTTCTTGGGCGGGCTGATCCGTGCCGCAATGGCGGCAAGTTGGTCGTCGCTCATTGTTGCAGCGCTCAGCATTGCGAACGGCACGCCATCCCTGTTCGCCAGCTCGTGCTCGGTGCGGTCGCGCCATTCGCCCGGCAGCCTGTTCTTCAACCAGAAGATGCAGGCCGTCGTGTCTGGCGGGTAGTGCTTGCGCACCGTGGTCTGCACGATCTCTCCGGCCACCACGCGGATGTCCACCTCGTCGTGCTCGTAGCCCACGGCGCGCTGGTAGAGGCTGCGAACCACGCGCTCATTGGCTGGCGCCTTGGCATCCTTCAGCGCCTTGGCGAACTCGGGATGCTGCAGCTTCCACAGGTGGAAAGTGCTGAGCACCACGCCGAAGAAGCTAGCCATCTCTGCATCTGTGGCGCCGAGCTTGCAGAGCTTCTTTGCCTGGTCGGCGAACTCGGGGCGGAACTTGGTGGGGCGGGCCATGGTCAGATCCAGGGCCACCAAATGGGACCGGTCACACCCAGGACCATGGCGACCGCAATCAATGCGATGCACGCCCACTCGAAAGCGATCTCGCCATTCGTTTGCCAGCGGGTCCTATGGACGCCCTGGCGAGGCGACCCCCGGCGCGTGTACGCCTGCGCCCATCTGCCTTGCCTGCGCCACTCGGCATATCGGCGCGCGATCCTGCTCATTCAAACGCTTTCGATCTTCACTCCGACGATTTTCGCCAGCGCCTGCAGGATATCGCCTCCGTAGCAGTTCCCGCTGCCGTACCCGCTCCCGAGCGGCCTCACATCATCAGATGGTGAGCGTGTCGTTGGCTGGGTTGACCTTGTGGTCAGTGATCTCGCGTGTCATGCTTTCCTTTCGCTGCACCCCAACTCGCAGCGCGGGGCGGATGCTGGCGGCTGGGCCGCGGAATCAATGCTTCGGCCCGTCGAGCGGCGCACCGGGGGCCACGACGTGCACGCTCGCGACGGAGACGCCCGGCAGCGCATCGGCAACCATCTGGCGCACGACGGCCCGGGTCAACGCGAGGAACGCGGCTTGCACATCGGTGCTGCGCTCATACTCAGGGCCGTGCACTATGCAGAGCATGCACCAGCCTGCGCCTGGCATCTTGACTGCCGCCTGCGTCCAGCCGTCTTCGCAGGTGCGCACCTCGACGCGGAGCGCCAGTTTTCCACCATCCGTGATCTCGATGCTCATTGCAAATCTCCAGTCAATGGCGCATCCAGCGCCCATACCTCAACCCGCACGCCCGGCGTGGCCGCGAAGCGCTTGCGCACGTGCAGATCCACCACAAGCACGTCGTCGCGCCACACGACACCGTTGAGCCCATCGAAAACAGCTTTGATCACGTTGTCGGTGTCGGGCTTTGCCTTCGGCATCACCTCGCCGGCCAGCGCCTGGCGCTGCTTTTTCCCGGACCAGCTGGCGGGTATCTGGCAGTCGATTAAGACCCTGCACCCACACGGCTCCAGCAGCATCGTCCGACCGGCCATTGCGACGCGCCCACTATGGGCAATCAGCCCCTCATAAGCAACCGTCTTTTCCGGCGTGTGGGTCGTGACGATCGGACGGCCGCCGGGCCCGATCACCGGCTTGCCGTCGCGCATCAGCGCCGCGGAACGGTGGCGGCCCTTGCCTTGCGGCTGGCCCGGGACGGTGAAAGTAATCATGACTCT
>JBEANV010000170.1:0-3500 GCA_041165285.1 Pseudomonadota bacterium
ATCGACCGTCACCGCCTTCAACGCCGAAGCGCGCCACGGCCGCGATCCTGCCTTCGGCCGCGGCGCCACCCCCTACAACCGGATCCAGGGTGACGCCGCGCAGCAGCCCAACCCCTGCGTCGCGCCGATCGAACACGGGCCGTTCTACGCGGTGCGCATCGTGCCCGGCAGCCTCGGCACCTTCGCCGGGCTGCGCACCGACGCCAGCGCCCGTGTGCTCGATGGCGATGGCACACCAATCCCCGGCCTCTACGCCGCCGGCAACGACATGGCCAGTGTCCTGGGCGGCGCCTACCCCAGCGGTGGCATCACGCTGGGTCCGGCCATGACCTTCGGCTTCATCGCCGGGCACCACGCCGCAGGGCTTGCGCTGCCCGACTCCGCCCCCGATCTCTCCACACACGCCGACTGAGACCCACGCCCATGCACTACGAATTCGCCACCCTCACCATCCGCCTCGGCACCTTGAACGCCGCCGTCGCCGCGATCGACGCCTATGTCCACGCCCCCGAGGCCCGCGGCACGCTGCTGGGCTGCTGGTTCTCCGACGTGGGCGAACTCAACCAGATTGCCGTGCTGCGCCGTTTCGCCGATCCCGCCGAACGCGACCGGGAACGCCAGCGCGGTCTCTTCAGCGCCAACCCGTTCGGTTGTGGCGAGTTCCTGACCGCCATCGAACAGAACAGCTACCAGGGCTTCCCGTGGATGGCGCCGCTGGACCCGGCGGCGTGGGGCACCGTCGGGCCGATCTTCGAGATCCGCACCTACGCATACAAGCTCGGCGGTCTGCAACCGACGATCGACGCCTGGGAAGCCGCGATGCCAGCGCGCTCGGCCGTGTCGCCCTGTCTGGTGGCGATGTACGCGCTGGACGGCACGCCGCGTTTCACCCACATCTGGCCGGCCGCCAGCCTGAACGACCGCTCGGCCGCCCGCGCCGAAGCGGTCAAGCTCGGTGTGTGGCCGCCCAAGGGGGGGCCTGCCTGGCTGACCACGGACATGAAGTCGACCATGTTCCTGCCGACGGCGATTTCACCGCTGAAATGACTCCGCATCTGGCGCTTGCGGCTGCGCGAGGAACTGCCCCCGCGCCGCCGCCGTGATCGCGGCGACGCAGGGATGCGTGATGCGCCGCTCCACCGAGATGGCGTAGAACGCCTCCACCAGCGTCTCCGAGCGCCCGAGCACCTCGACGCCGTACTGCGCGCAGGTTTGCTGCTCCAGCACCGTCGGCGCCATGAACACGCCGCGGCCTTCGGACCCGAAGGCCTTCAGCAGCGCCGCATCGTCGAACTCTCCGACGCGCTGCGGCCGCACGCCGAGTTCCCCCAGCCACACCTCCAGCCGCCGCCGCATCGCCGAGGCCGCCCCCTGGATCAGCATGGGCGCGCCGTCCAGACACTGCGGGAACTCGCCTTGCAGCATGGCCTTCAGCGCTGGCGCGGCGTAGAAGCTCATCGCGGTGGTCCCCAGCGGGTGGCTGTAGGCTTTCACGCTCAGGTTCGGCGCCATCACCTCGTCAGCGATCACGAGGTCGAGTCGATGGACCGCGAGTTGCGCGAGCAGATCGGCCAGCGTGCCTTCATGGCAGATCAGCCGCACCGGCTCCGGCCCGTCGAGTGCCGGCTCCAGCAAGCGGTAGGCGATGGATTTTGGCACCTGGTCGGCGATGCCCACGCGGAATTCGGGCAGCGCCTGACCCCGCCGAGCCGGCCCGATCGCCGCCTCCAGTTCGGCCCCCAGCGCGAAGATCTGGTCCGCATAGCCCAGCGCCGCGCGGCCATCGTCGGTCAGCTCCAGCCCGCGCCCGCGCTTGCGGAACAGCGCGCAGCCGAGGCTGTCCTCCAGCAGCTTGATCTGTGCGGACAGTGTCTGCGGCGTCGTGTGGAGCTGCTCGCTGGCGCGCATCACGCCACCAGCCTTGGCGGTGGCCCAGAAGTAGTGGAGGTGGCGGTAGTTCAGCATCGGGGGAGGGTGTTTGGATGGGTCGCTGGATACTTCCGTTTATCCGCAGTAAGCCTTCGGATCAAACGACTTTACGCGAAGTATCTCGCTGCCTAGAGTGCGGCCCATGGACATCTTCAACTTTCTCCTCGATCCCAACCTCTGGATCGCCTTCGCGATGTTGACCACCCTGGAAATCGTCCTGGGCATCGACAACATCATCTTCATCTCCATCCTCGTTGGCCGCCTGCCCCCCGAGCAGCGCGACTTCGCGCGGCGTCTGGGTCTGGGCTTCGCAATGGTTTCCCGGCTCCTGCTGCTGTTCTCGCTGAGCTGGGTGATGGGTCTGACGGAGGATCTGTTCACCGTGCTGGGCACCGGCATCAGCGGGCGTGACCTCGTGCTGCTGGGCGGGGGCCTGTTCCTGCTCTACAAGGCCACGCACGAAATATTCATCGAGGTCGAGGCGCGCGAGGAGGATGGTCCTCCGCCGTCCGACCCTGCGGTCATGAAGGCGGCTGGCCAGCGTGCGCTGTGGGCCACGATTGGCCAGATCGGCGTGATCGACATCGTCTTCTCGCTGGACTCGGTCATTACCGCCGTCGGCATGGTCGACCAGATCGGCGTGATGGTGGCGGCCGTGGTCGCGGCGGTGGGCGTGATGCTCTTCGCCGCCAAGCCGATCGGCGACTTCGTGGATGCGCACCCGTCGATCAAGGTGCTGGCGCTGGCTTTCCTGGTGATGGTGGGCATGGCGCTGACCGGCGAGGCGCTGGATGTCCACATTCCCAAGGGCTATCTGTATGCGGCGATGGCCTTCTCGCTCGGGGTGGAGGCGCTCAACATCCGGGCACGGGGCAAGCGGTTGAAGCTGCGGGCCGCGGCGGCTGCGCAGTGACCTGAACTCCTCGACACAAGGGCGCCACGAGGCGCCCTTTTTTTCACTGGATGCCGAGAGGGGCCTGTCCGATCAACCTTCCAGCTTCGACAGATCCCGCACCGCTCCCTTGTCCGCCGACATCGCCAGCAGCGCATACGCCTTCAGCGCCGCCGACACCTTGCGCGGACGCGGCAGCACCGGCTTCCAGCCCTTCGCGTCCTGCTCGGCGCGGCGCACGGCCAGTTCCTCGTCCGACAGCAGCACGTTGATCGAGCGGTTCTTGATGTCGATCAGGATGCGGTCGCCCTGGCGCACCAGCCCGATCGCGCCACCGGCCGCCGCTTCCGGCGACACATGGCCGATCGACAGCCCCGACGTGCCGCCCGAGAAGCGCCCGTCCGTCAGCAGCGCACACGCCTTGCCCAGCCCCTTGGACTTGATGTAGCTGGTCGGGTAGAGCATCTCCTGCATCCCCGGCCCGCCCTTCGGCCCTTCGTAGCGCACCACCACGATGTCGCCCGCCTTCACCTTGTCGGCCAGGATGTCGGCCACCGCCTCGTCCTGCGACTCGGTGACATAGGCCGACCCCTCGAACACCATCAGGCTGTCGTCCACGCCAGCCGTCTTCACCACGCAGCCATCCAGCGCGATGTTGCCGTGCAGCACCGCCAGACCG
>JBEANV010000171.1:0-2921 GCA_041165285.1 Pseudomonadota bacterium
GACCCCGCAGGGCTTCGTGCGCGGCCACCTGCGGCTGGCGCACGGCCGCATCGCCGCACTCGAAGGCCACGCGCTGGCCACGCACGAGGCCGGCCGCGACGGCCAGGCCATCGTGCTGCCCGGCTTCATCGACCTGCACGTGCACGGCGCCGGTGGCAGCGACATCATGGACGCGGGCGAGGCGGTGGCCACGGTGGCGCGCCTGCACGCCCGCCACGGCACCACCGCCTTGCTGGCCACCACCATGACGGCGCCGCTCGACGAGATCCGCGCCGCGCTCGCCGCCATCGCGCCGGCCATTGCTCAACGGCCGAGCGGCGCGGCGCGGGTGCTGGGCGTGCACCTCGAGGGCCCGTACATCAACGCCGGCCGGCTCGGTGCGCAACCCGACTACGCGCGTGTGCTGACGCTGGCCGAGCTGGCCGCGCTGCATGCGATCGCGCCGATCGTCGCCATCACGCTGGCGCCCGAGGTCGACGGCCACATGGCCCTGATCGCGCCGCTGCGCGCGGCCGGCCACTTGGTCCAGATCGGCCACAGCAACGGCCGCTACGAAGACGGCGTGGCGGCGCTGCGCTGCGGCGCGGCCGGGTTTACGCACCTGTTCAACGCCATGAGCGGGCTGCACCACCGCGAGCCCGGCATGGTGGGCGCGGCGCTGGCGCATGCGCAGCACGCCGAGATCATCCCCGACCTGCTGCACGTGCACCCGGGCGCCATCCACGCCGCGCTGCGCGCCATCCCCGGCCTGTATTGCGTGAGCGACGCCACGGCCGCCACCGGCATGCCCGACGGCGACTACCGCCTGGGCCGCCACACCGTCACCAAATGCCTGGGCGGTGTGCGGCTGGCCGACGGCACGCTGGCCGGCAGCGCGCTGACGCTCGACCAGGCGCTGCGCAACCTGGTCAGCCTGGGCCTGCCGCTCGACGAAGCCTCACGGCGGGTTTCCACCCACGCGGCCGATTACCTCGGCCGCACCGACCTCGGCCGGCTGCAGGCTGGCGCCTGCGCCGATCTGGTGGTGCTCGACCCCGCGCTGCGAATCCAGCGTGTGCTGGTGGATGGAGAAGAACTGTGACGACCTGGATGCGAGCCGCAGCGCTCGAAGCCGCCAACGCGCAGGCACGCCCTCAGGGTCGCGGCGGGCGCGGCAGGTAGAGCCGGTCCGAATAGGTGGCGAGCCACTGCGGCTTGAAGGCCACGAAGATCGCCACCAGCATGCCGGTCATAAAGGCGTCGCCCCAGGCCGACAGCCAGCGGCCCACCATCAGCTCGGCGGCGTCGAGGTCGGCCGGCACGCCGCCCAGCCACAGCGCGAGCGCTCCCGCCAGCGTGCAGGCCAGCTGGGTGGCGAAGAAGCCGCGGCCGAGGATGTAGACGAACAGGTGGTGCGGCAGCAGCCGGCGCACCGCCGCGCCCAGGCTCATCACCAGCGTGGCCGGCACCAGGCCCAGCCAGACCAGCCGGTGCAGCGTTTCCCAGGGATCGAGTTGTGCCAACCAACCGGTGAGCAGCGCGGTGGGCAGCAGCGCCAGCACGGTGAGCGGCCAGCCGGCCATCAGCACCAGCAGCGGCGCGCCGGACAACGGCTGCAGCACGGCGCTGGCGGCCAGGCGGTCGGAGCCCCAGAACAGTGGCAGCACCATCCACCAGGCGAGCCAGGGCCAGGGCGGCCCCGCTTCGCCCAGGCTGCGCCAAGGCCGCAGGGCCAGCGCCGCAGCGCAACAGGTCAGGGCGATCAAGGTGTCCAGCATGCTTGCATGCTAGACAGCCGGGCCGGTGTCTGCATGACACCGGTCAAGCAAGGTCGGCCGGCCGATGCACTTGCCCGGCGCGCCCGCACGAGGTGTGGTGCCGCCACCGCAACCCCGGGCAGCGACCGATGGACGCCACCGCGCGCGCCTCCTAAGGTGCCGCAATGAACACGCCCGTTGCCATCGACTTCTACTTCGACTTCTCTTCGCCCTATGCCTACATCGCCTCCGAGTGGGTGGAGGCGCTGGCCGCGCGCCACGGCCGGCCGGTGCGCTGGCACGCCATCCTGCTGGGCGTGACGTTTCAGGCCGCCGAGTTGAAGAGCCCGGTGGCGCACCCGCTGAAGCGCGAATACACGCTGCGCGACTTCGCACGTTCGGCGCGCATGGAAGGTCTGCCGTATCGGATGCCCTCGCCGTTCCCGATCGCCACCCAGAACGCCGCACGGCTGTTCTGGTGGCTCGAAGCGCAGGATCCGGCGCGTGCGGCCGCTTGGGCCCACGCGGGCCTGCGGGCGGTGTTCACCCGCGGCATCGACCTGAGCAAGCCGGCCGAACTGGCGGCAGTGGCCGGTGATTTCGGCATCGCCGGCGAACAGGTGGCGGCGGTCAGCGCCGATCCGGTCTGGAAAAACAAGCTGCGCGCCGAAAACGAGGCCGCCATCGCCGAGGGGGTGTTCGGCGCGCCGTTTTTCATCGCCGACGGCGAACCGTTCTGGGGCAACGACCGCAAGGCCCAGATCGACCGCTGGCTGGGCGGCGACCGGGGCTGAGCAACACACAGGCGGGCAGGCTCGAAGCGCGTGCCGCGCTTGCGCTCAAACCACCCGACGTGCCACAGCGTGCGAGGTGGTGGACGGCGCTACGCCCGGCAGCCGCTCGACCGCCTCGGCGTAGCGGGTGATCTGCTGGCTGCGCTGGCGCAACGTGTCTTCATCGCTGGCGCGCAGAAACTGCTCGGCCAGCCTGGCCAGCTCGCTGCTCCCGCAGGCGCGGCACAGGCTCAGCACCGCGCGCGAATACTCCGCCGGGCCGAGCATCAACGCGATGTTGACGTCTTCGCCCAACTCGTGAAAAACGAGGTCGTGGATGCGGTTGGCGATGCGCAGTCTGGATGTGTCGTTGGTGGCCATGGTCTCTCCCATGGCGATGGTCTATGCAGAC
>JBEANV010000172.1:0-3732 GCA_041165285.1 Pseudomonadota bacterium
GAGACGGCCACGGGTTCCATCCTGCCGCCAGGCGCGCTGACCGCACTGGCAGGTGTACAGGTGACGCGGGTCGCGTCGATGCCACCAGGTGTGGTCGAGCCAGTCACGCTGCAGGACACCCCCCCTGCCCGCGCTGCACGTCACCCGCTGGCGCGAGGATCTGACGCTCCACGGCGCGCAGGCGCTGGCCTCGTTCGCCGATGACCGGCCGGCGATCACGCGCAACGGCCCCGTGCGCTACGTCGCCGGCTGGCTGGACGACGCGGGCTGGCGGGTGGTGCTGGCTGGGGCCTGTGGTGACGCCGGGCTGACCGCCACTCCGCTGCCCGAGGGTCTGCGCGTCAGCCGCGCCGGCCCGCTGACCGCCGTGTTCAATTTTTCGGACGCCCCCGTGCGCTGGCATCCGCCCCACCCCGCCCGCCCGATACTGGGCACCGACCACCTTCCCCCTCGGGGCCTGACCCTCTGGGACCACCGCGCATGAACGCCTTGACCGCCTTGCCTGCCAACCCGACCTCCGATTTCCTCTGCCTGCACAGCCGCCGCACCAGCGTCGTGCTGGAACTGCTGGCCAACGAAGCCCCGCTGTGGCGTTACTGGGGACCGCGCCTGCCCGATGGCGCGACCCCCGGCACGCCGCTGCGCGACACCCGCCCGCTGCCGTCGTTCATGCTCGACTTCGACCAGCCGCTGACGGTGGCGCCGACCTTCGGCGTCGGCTGGTTCGGGCAAAGCGCCCTGCTCGCCCACCGCGACGGGCAGGACTTCGCGCAGGCGTTCACCCGCTGTGACACCGAGTGGCTGCAGCAGGACGCCACCAGCTCGGCCGTCTGCCTGCACCTGCACGACGAGGTGGCACGGCTGCGGCTGGACCTCACGCTCAGGCTCGATGCGGACAGCGACGTGCTGGTGCTGCAATCGACGCTGCACAACCTCGGTGACACGCCGCTCGACGTGCAATGGCTCGCCGCTGGCACGCTGCGGCTGCCGGGGCACTGCGACGGCGTGCGCTCGTATGCCGGGCAGCATGTCCACGAGTTCCTGCTCCAGATCGATCCGCTCACGCGCAGCCTGTGGCGCAAGGAGAGCCGGCGCGGGCGCACCAGCCACGACTGTTTCCCCGGTGCGGTGGTGACGACGCCGGGCGCAACCGACGACGCAGGACTCGTCTTCGGCGCGCACCTGGCGTGGTCCGGCAACCACCAGCAGACCATCGAGTGGCTGCACGACGGCCAGTACCAGTGGCAGATGGGTGAATGGCTCGCCCCCGGCGAAGGCCGGCTAGCGCCGGGCCAGTCGCTGCAGTCGCCCGAGCTGGTCGCCACCTGCTCAGGCCAAGGGCTGAACGGGCTGGCGGCGAACTTCCACACCGAACTGCGCCGCCGGCTCGACTGGCCGGGCGGTGCGATGCGGCCCCGGCCGGTGCATCTGAACACCTGGGAGGGCTTCTACTTCGATGTGCATCCCGGCCCGGTCAAGGCACTTGCCACCGCAGCGGCGGCGGTCGGCATCGAGCGGTTCGTGCTGGACGACGGCTGGTTCCACGGCCGCCACCACGACCGCGCAGCCCTCGGTGACTGGTGGCCGGACGAGACCAAGTTCCCGGACGGCCTCGGCGAGCTGATCGCCCATGTGAACGCCCTCGGCATGGAGTTCGGCCTGTGGGTCGAGCCGGAGATGGTCAACCCGGACAGCGAGCTGTTCCGCGCCCATCCGGAATGGACCTTGCAGGTCGCCGGCCGCCCGCTGCTGACAGCGCGCAACCAGCTCGTGCTCGACATCGCGCGGCCCGAGGCGAGCGACTACCTGTTCGACAAGATCGCCGCGCTGCTCGCCGCGCACCCGATCCGCTACCTGAAGTGGGACCACAACCGCGACCTGGCCCCGGCCGGACTCGCCAGCGGCACCGCCGGCTACCGGGCGCAGGTCCACGCCGCCTACGCGCTGATGGCCCGCCTGCGCACCGCCCACCCGGACGTGGAGATCGAGAGCTGCTCGGGCGGCGGGGGACGGATCGACTTCGGCGTGCTGCGCCACACGCACCGGGTCTGGACCAGCGACTGCATCGACGCGCTGTCCCGCGTGGACATCCAGCGCGGCTTCCTGCAGTTCTTCCCGCCCGAGATCATGGGCGCCCACGTCGGCACCGCGCCCGCGCACACCACCGGGCGGACGCAGAACATGGCCTTCCGGGCTGCCGTGGCACTGCCGGGGCACCTCGGCGTCGAACTCGACGTGCGCCAGTTGAACGCCGCCGACACCGCCGAGTTGCGCGGCTGGATCGGCGTCTACAAGCAACTGCGCGACCGGCTGCACCACGGGCGGGTGTGGACAGGTGACGCGGGGGACGGCGTGCGCTGGCAGTTCCATGCGGACGAAGCGGTGGGCGACGGCGTGCTGATCGCGCTGCGGACACGGCCGAGCGACCACCGCTATGCACCGACGCTGCGGCTGCCGATGCTCGATGCGGCGGCGCGGTACCGCGTGCGCGAGATCCGGCCGGAGGGGACCGCACCGGAAGCACGGGAGATGGACGGTGCGTGGCTGGTCCATGCCGGGCTGCCGATGCCGCGTGCGCATGCCGAGACGGCGTTCCTGGTGAGGTTCGAGCGTGTTTGATCCCGCCGAGCACAGCCACCGCCGCCGCAACCCGCTCACGGGCCAGTGGGTGCTCGTGTCGCCGCACCGCTCGAAACGGCCGTGGCAGGGGCAGCAGGAAACGGCGTCGGACGAAGTGCTGCCGGCGCACGATCCGGGGTGTTACCTCTGCGCCGGGAACACGCGGGTCAGCGGGGACGTGAATCCCGACTACACGGGGACGTTCGTGTTCACGAATGACCATGCGGCGTTGATGGCGGATGTGCCGGATGTGGCGGCGCGTTCCCCCCTCCCCAACCCCTCCCCCCGCTGGGGGGAGGGGCTTTTCCAGGTGGCGGCGGCGCGCGGGACGAGCCGGGTGATCTGCTTCTCGCCGGACCATGCGCGCACGTTGCCGGAGCTGTCGCTGGCGGCGATCGGCGGCGTGATCGACACCTGGTGCGACCAGAGCGCCGAACTCGGGCAGACCTATCCGTGGGTGCAGGTGTTCGAGAACAAGGGCGCGCTGATGGGTTGCTCGCAGCCACACCCGCATGGCCAGATCTGGGCCTGCGGGCACCTGCCCAACGAAGCCGCGACCGAGGACCGCGAGCAGCGTGCCTACTTCGCCGCGCACGGCCGGCCGATGCTGCTCGACTACGTGCAGCGCGAGGCGGCGTCGGGCGAGCGGGTCGTGGTGGAGACGGCGCACTGGCTGGCGGTGGTGCCGTATTGGGCGACGTGGCCGTTCGAGACGCTGTTGCTGCCGCGCTTCGCGGTGCAGCGGCTGCCGCAGTTGACGCCAGAGCAGCGCACGGACCTTGCGGTGGCGCTGCAGAAACTCACCAGCCGCTACGACAACCTGTTCCGCTGCAGCTTCCCGTACTCGATGGGCTGGCACGGTGCGCCATTCGGTGCGGACCGCGCAGACAGCGCCGACACCAAGGCATGGCAGTTGCACGCGCACTTCTACCCTCCGCTGCTGCGCTCGGCGACAGTGCGCAAGTTCATGGTCGGCTTCGAGATGCTGGCCGAGGCGCAGCGCGACCTCACGCCCGAACAAGCAGCCGAGCGCTTGCGCGCGGTCAGCGACAAACACTACCGCGAAGCACCATGACGACGACCTTGCTCGATCGCGCGCTGGCCGCGTTTCGC
>JBEANV010000173.1:0-2573 GCA_041165285.1 Pseudomonadota bacterium
CAGGGCGGGCATCTCGATGCGCTGGGCCACTTCCTGGCGGACCACCGCTTCGCGGTCGTTGGACATCACGGGCAGCAGGGCCACCGTCAGGCGGCGCGCCACCCACTGGCGAACGCCATAGTCCGCGTCCTGCACCATGGCGGGCAGCTGATCGGTGTCCAGGCGCTGGGCCACGCGGATGCGCACTTCACGGTGCGGGTCCTGCTTCATTTGCTGCAGCAGGCGTTGGGGCAGGCGCAAGGCCACTTGCAGGCGCACTGTTTCGTCCACGTCGTTCATCAGCGCGGGCAGGTGAAACAGCTCGGTGTAGCGGGCAGCGATGGCGCGCACTTCGAAATACGGGTGCTGCAGGTGCCGGGCGGCCAGCTCTTTGTGCCAACGGAAGAAGCGGTCGATGCGGCGGGCGTAGCTGTCCTGCATGCAGGCATGGCCGGGCTCGCAACCCTGGGTGGCCAGCAGGGCCTGGTGCGGGCAGCTGCTGCAATCGATGGGCTCTGCCTGCCAGGTCTGGGCGACGATGTCGCCGGCGGGGGCACGCATGGCGGGCTTGGGCTGCGCGTCGGAGGCCAAGGCATCGGGGTTCAAGGGCGTAGCACAACTGGTCATGGCGCTGTGCTCCAGCCCCGATGGGGCTTGCGGCCTTGCCGGCGGGCCAGCTCATCGGCATCGGTGTCGTCGTCGTCCAGTTGAGCGGCTTCGCGCTCGGCGCGGCTCAGCACGGTCAGCAGGACGGCACCACCCACGCGGTCTTGTGGATCCAGCTGACGCAAGGTGGTCAGGGCCAGCTTGCCGGACTCGATGTGGCCCAGGCGCAGGTGCAGGTAGGCATAGCCCTTGAGCGTGAACAGGTAGAAGCGCGCAGCGGCGTCAAAGCGGGCCTCATCGTCGGTGATCAGGGGCAGGGCGCCGGGGTCATCCTGAACCGGGGGTTGCAAGGCGGAACGGGCCAAGGCCAGGGCGTCTTGCGCCACGTCCAGCGCCTCGTTCAGGCGGTGGCCGTAGAAGTGACAGCGGTACAGCGCGATCAGCGTGGCCGGGTGATTCGGCGCGGCCTGGCGGGCCTTCTGGATCAACACGGCCGCTTTGGGGTCGTGCGGGCCCAGGCGGCCCACTTCGGCCAGCCAGGCTTCGACCTGCGGGGGCAGGCCTCGGCCCAGCACAGCCAGATCGAAGTCCACGCTGTCCACGCCTTGATCGACCGCGGCTTGCCCCGGAGGGTGTGCATCGGCGTGGGGCGTGGACATCGTGTGGCCTTCTTTCGGTGCTTCAGTGCTTCAGTGCTTCAGTGGGTGTGTGGCGTGCGGGGCGCACCCATCGACTTGATCGAGCCAATGTCGATGCGCGACACTGCAGGGGCCGATGCACTGGGTGCCGCGTCGCCACTGCTGCTGCAGGCGCAGGGCGCCGCACCGGGGTTGACGAAGGTCAGGCCCGACTTGGTGGGCGTGTCCGCGAAGTCCACCTGCACGCCATCGAGCAGCGTGCAGGTGTCTGCGGGCATGAACACCTTGATCCCGTTGACGGTGGCCGTTTCATCGCCAGTGGCGGGTTCGGCTTCCACGGTGAACTCGGCGTTGTAGCCCGAGCAACCACCCGCTGTCACGGTGAGTCGGAAGCCTGCCGTGGGGGGCAGGCCGGAGAACATCACCATGCGACGGATGAACTTCTCGGCGGCGGCGGACACAGTCCAGTTGGGCAACATGGGGTTTCCTTCCGCTCAGGCCGAGACGATGCAGCCGTCAACAGGGCACACGGCCACGCATTGCGGCGCATCGAACTGGCCTTCGCATTCCGTGCACTTGTTGGGATCGATCTTGAAGGTGCCGCCCTTTTCGCTGATGGCGACGTTGGGGCATTCGGGTTCGCAAGCCGAGCAGCCAGTGCAGGTGGAGGCGATGATCTTCAGGGCCATGGTGGTTCTCCTTTGGTGGGTCCAGGGGGTGGTGGGGGTCAGGCAGCAGCTTCGGAGGTGTAGGCGCCTTGGCGGATCTGGGCGTCACCACGGTTCTGGTGCGTGATCTCGCCGCTGGCGATGCGACCGGCGTAGTCGGCAAACCAGCTCAGTGCAGCCTTCTCGATGAACTCGTGGGCATATTGGTCAACCGGTTCGATGCCAGCGGCCTTGAGCTCGTCCTTGGGGCAGGCGCCGATCTTGGCCACCAGCACGGCGTGGCAGTCGTTGATGGCGTTGACGATGGACGGCAGTTGCTCGTCTTCGCCGTAGCCACCCTGGCAGAACAGGTCGACGCGGCGGTGGCCCACGAACAGCGCTTCGGCAGCCGAGACTTCGAAGATCTGGAACTCGGTGGCGTGGCCGAAGTGCAGGTTGACGCGGCCATGGCCTTCGGTGGCGACAGCAACCAGCACCTTCATGTCGGGGTCGACGGCAGGCATGTTGGCCTTGGCACTTTCCAGGGCTTCGACCTTGGCGGCGTGTTGCGACTGGCGCTCGACTTCGACCTTGTCCTGGTAAGTCTTGCGCTTGTCCAGGTCATAAACCACTTCCATTTCCTCGATCTTGTCGAGGGTGAACTCTTCCGAGCGGTCTTCGCCCAGCAGGCCCACGGCGTCGG
>JBEANV010000174.1:0-11867 GCA_041165285.1 Pseudomonadota bacterium
GGCACCCGCTCCACCGCGCAGCTCGTGCGCCAGTTGTCCCGCACGGCCGAGGAATTGCGGCAGTCGGTGGCGCGATTCAAGATCAGTTGATGCCGATGGACCCGCACCACACCGCCGTGACCGATGACCTCAGCGCCCTGGCCTGGGTGCTGGAGGAACTCCGCAAGACGCTGGAGGCGGCGCACAAGTCGCTGCGCCGCTACCTGCGCGAGGTTGGCGCGGCGGCGGGCTCCGACCTGGACGATGTCGAGCCGGCCATCCTGCGCACGGCCCGCCAGCAGATCCACCAGGGCGTGGGCGCACTGGAACTGGTCAACCTGCCGGAGGGGGCGTTGCTGCTGCGTTCGGCCGAACAGCTGGTGCAGCGGTTTGTCGCCAAGCCGCAGCGGCTGGATGCGGCTGGCGTGGAGGCGGTCGAAAAGGCCTCGCTCGCGCTGCTCGACTACCTGGGGCAGAAGTTGGCGGGCAAGCCGGTGCAGGCGGTGGGGCTGTTCGCGCAGTGGCGGGTGCTGCTGGAGCTGAATGGTGCCGAGCGCATCCACCCCGCCGATCTCTGGGCCCACGACTGGCGCCTGCGCGAGGTGCCGGCCACGGCGGGCGGCGTGGCACACCGTGCCGACGCGCCGATGCTTGCCAGCGTCGAGCGGGCTCTGCTTGGCCTGATGCGCCAGAACACCCCTGCGGCTGCCGTGGCGCTGGCACGCGACTGCGCCAGTCTGGCGCTGGCGGCGCGGACAGCCGAAGAAGTGACGCTCTGGCGGCTGGCGTCGGCTTTCTTCCAGGCCTGGTCGATCGGCCTGCTGCCCCCGGACATGTTCCTCAAACGCACGGCGTCCCGCGTCATGGCGCAGTTGCGCAGCCGGGTCAAGGGCGAGGAAGGGTTTTCCGAGCGCCTGGCGCAGGATCTGCTGTTCTACTGCGCCCGCGCGTGGCCGCGGCCGGGCCAGCCAGCGCCCATGCTCG
Organism: Pseudomonadota bacterium; assembly: GCA_041165285.1. GTDB lineage: Bacteria > Pseudomonadota > Gammaproteobacteria > Burkholderiales > Burkholderiaceae_C > Sphaerotilus. The sequence continues at coordinate 964 of JBEANV010000174.1, forward strand.
CGTCGGTCCAAACTGCCTATCACCTTGCCCCGCAGGCTGTGCTGGACTACAACGTACCGTTCTACGGCCGCAGTGACCCTGCGCAGGTCCAGCAGACCCGCAAGCGCGTGAAGTCGGCCAAGGATGCCTGGAGTCTGGTGGCCTCGCCGGACGCCTTCCGTGATCCGCACCGCAGTGTCCCGCTGCTGGACGTGTTCACCCTGGTCGGTGAATCGATCAGCCACCTCTACGAGGACGGCGGCCAACTTGCCCGTACGCTGGTCGCTGCGGCCATGTCCGTCGTGCGCAGCAACCGGCCGCCTGGCCCGGAGCTGGGCATGGAGGTTGCCACCAGCCTCCTCTATCTGGAAGCGGCGCTCGACGAAGCCGATGTGGACCGCACCGGTCATGCCGCCCATGCCATCCGGCTCGCCGATCGCATCGACCGTGTCACCACCGGCCACCGCTCGCAGCCGCTGGAGCCCTGGATGGAGGCGCTCTACCGCCGCGTCAGCGAGCGTCTCACGCTCGGCAGCGTGGTCCAGGAGCTGCGCGCGACGCTGGGCGAGGTCGAGCAGCAGATTGACCAGTTCTTCCGCAGCCCGCAGGAAAGCGGGCTGCTTGCCGGGGTGCCGGGCCTGCTGGGTTCGATGCGTGGCGTGCTCTCGGTGCTGGGCATCGAGGCGGCGATCCAGACGCTCCAATGCATGCGCGAGGACGTCGATCACCTGCTGCACAGCGAACACCAGCCGCAGGACCGGCGCACGCTGGGCGCTTTCCAGCGGCTCGCGGCCAATCTGGGGGCGCTTGGTTTCCTGATCGACATGCTGAACGTGCAGCCGGTCGTGGCGAAGTCGCTGTTCCATTTCGATCCGCTGCTGGGCGTGCTGTCGCCGGTGATGGGTCGCTCGGCGGTCACGGCCGACGTGATCAGCCGCGCCGAGGCCATCGCCGAGGCCATGCAGCACGCGGGCATGTCGCGGGATGCCGTGGCGGCCGAGCTGCAGGCCTTGCAGGAGGACGCCCAGGTCACCGCGCTACCGGCGCTGTCCGCACACCTCAGCGCTGCGCGTCACGCACTCGACCGCGACGGGGACCGCGCCCAGGTTCTGCAGGAAATGCAGGACTTCGTTGCGACCGCCACCGCGCCGCTTGGCCTCGACCCGCTCGGCCCGCCGCTGACCTCGCGGCCGCCAGCGCCCAGCCCGCTCGACATGCCGCAATTCCAGCCCACCGGGCTGGAAGACGACGACGAGATGCGCGGGGTCTTCCTCGACGAAGCCCGCGAGGTGGTCGAAGAAGGCCGGGCCGCGCTCGACGCGCTGGCCCAGACCCCCGGCAACCTGCCACTGCTCACGCACCTGCGCCGCGCCTTCCACACGCTCAAGGGCAGCGCACGCATGGTCGGCTTCAACGCCTTCGGCGAGGCGGCCTGGTCGTGCGAGCAGCTCTACAACCACTGGCTGGCAGAACAGACCCCGGCCAGCCCGGAGTTGCGCACCTTCACTGGGGATGCGCTGCGCTATTTCGGCGCCTGGACGGAGGCCATCGGCCGCCGCGATGCGACCGAATTCATGCCTGAGCCGGTGATGGCCGGCGCCGAGGCGCTGCGCCACGCGGGCGAGCTGATGCGGGTGTGCCTGCCGGGGCTGGCGATGCCGCCGGCACCGTCGCCAGCGGGCTCGCGCTTTGGCGGTCTGTCCGATGACGGGCATGTCGATCTGGAAGTGTCGATCGACGAACCTGTGCGGCCGCTGATGGAGCCACTGCAGGCCACACGGCCGATGGAGCTGAGTGGCGGGATGTGGCGTGGGCCCTTGGCGCCGGTTGAACCTTCTATGCTCATCGACCTGCCGCTGGATTTCAGTGCGCCTGCCGTTGATGTGTCGTTCGACGATTTCGACCTGCCGGACGGCCCGATGGAGCGCATCGAGGTGGGTTCATCCGGCATGGACGACGAGCGCCACAGCTGGCGCGCGCCCCTGGAGACCACGACTTCCTCGGAGCACGCGACCCTGAGCGGTCCGCTGCCCGAGGCCGATCTGGCCCGACCATCCGAGTTGCCGCCCGAAATCGAGCACCTCGACCTGGATGTGAGCGAGGCGCATGGCGCCGAGTCGCCGCTTGCCAACGTGATCGACCTGGACGGTGTGCGCGCCCAGATCGCCGCCGATGTGTTGCGCGCTGCACAGCCCGATCGCCAGGCCGACGACGACCAGATCAAGGTCATCGGCCCGTTGCGCTTGCAGATTCCGCTGTTCAACATCTACCTCAACGAGGCCGACGAGGTCTCGCGCCGCCTGGGTACCGAGCTGACGCTGTGGTCGATGGAACTGCCGCGCCCGCTGGGCGAGGAGGCCGTGACGCTGGCCCACACGCTGGCCGGCAATTCGGCAACCGTCGGTTTCACGGAACTCGCCCAACTGGCGCGCGCACTCGAACATGCGCTGAGCCAGGTTCTGGCTCTGCAGGCCGTGGTCCCGATCGATTCGGCCGAGGCAGACCTGTTCGTCATGGTCAGCGACGACATCCGCCGCCTGCTGCACCAGTTTGCGGCCGGCTTCCTGCAGGTGGCGTCGCCGCTGGTCAGCGAGCGGCTGCAGGCCTGGAGCCACTCCGCCCTGCAGCGCCTGTCCGGGACCACGTCGGCCCCGGCATCACCGCCGGCCCCGACGCCGGCCCCGGGGCCCTCGCCGGTGGCAGTGGCCGCTGCCACGCCCGTGGTCGACCACGAGTTTGACGCCGACATCGACCAGCTCGACCAGCTCGATGCCGATCTGTTCCCGATCTTTTCCGAGGAAGCGCAGGAACTGCTGCCGCGGCTGGAGGCGCAGGTTGCCGCCTGGCTGCAGACACCGGCGTACGCCGGCGCCTCGACGGCGTGCATGCGCACGCTGCATACCTTCAAGGGCAGCGCCCGCCTGGCTGGCGCAATGCGCCTGGGCGAGCTGGCGCACCGGTTCGAGTCGGCGATCGAGTCGCTGCTGGCCGGGGGCGCTGTGGTGCCCGTGGCTGGACTGGCGGTCCTGAGCCAGCGGGTCGATGCGCTGGTGGCCGCCTTCGAGGCACTGCGCGAACGCCAGTCGACACCGTCGTCCACGGTGGTCACTGCGCCGTGGGCACAGACCACGCTCACCCCGCCGCGCCCGCTGTCGGATGAGGCCCACCGTCCTGCGCCGCCCACCCCTGGCGCCGCCGCGCGTGCCGCCACTGCTGCCCCGGTGCCGCTGCCCGCCGATGCCGTCGGCGCGATCGACTGGTCGCGCTTCATTGCCCCGCCGGGCAGCACACCGGTCACGCCGACCGAGCGTGTCGTGCTCAACCCGCAGCCGGTGCGCGTGCGCGCCGCGCTGCTGGACCGGCTGGTCAATCTGGCCGGCGAGGTCAGCATCACCCGTTCGCGGCTCGATGCCGAGGTCGGCCACATCCGCAACTCACTCGGCGACCTGACCGACAACCTGGAGCGCCTGAGCCGCCAGTTGCACGACGTGACGCTGCAGGCCGACACCCAGCTCGAATCGCGCCGCGAGGCCGCCCGCGCCGCCGCGCAGGAATTCGACTCGCTCGAACTCGACCGCTACACCCGGCTGCAGGAACTCACCCGCATGATGGCCGAGTCGGTCAACGACGTGGCCACCGTGCGCAGCGCCCTGCAGCGCACCTTGCAGACCGCCGAGGACGAACTCGCCGTGCAGGCCCGCCTGACCCGCGAGCTGCAGGGCGACCTGCTGCGCACGCGCATGGTCGAGTTCGAGAGCCTGTCCGAGCGCCTCTACCGCGTCGTGCGGCTGGCGGCCAAGGAGGTCGGCAAGCAGGTGCGTTTCGACATCATTGGCGGCGGGGTCGAGGTTGATCGCGGCGTGCTCGACCGCATGACTGCCGCCTTCGAACACCTGCTGCGCAACGGTGTCACCCACGGTATCGAGTCACCCGAGCAGCGTGCCGCCACCGGCAAGGACGCGGTCGGCAGCATCACCATGTCGCTGGTGCAGGAGGGCAACGAGGTCTGTGTCGAGCTGCGCGATGACGGCGCCGGACTGGACCTCGGTCGCATCCACGAGCGTGCGGTGGCGATGGACCTGATCCCTGCCGATGCCGTGGTGGCGGACGCCGCCCTGGCGGATCTGATCTTTGCGCCGGGCCTGTCCACGGCGGCGGTGCTGTCCGAGGTGGCGGGGCGCGGCGTGGGCATGGATGTCGTCAAATCCGATGTGCAGTCACTGGGCGGGCGGATCGAGATCCGCTCCGAAGCCGGGCGGGGCACCTGCTTCAAGCTGGTGCTGCCACTGACGACCGTGGTGACGCAGGTCGTGATCCTGCGCGCCGGTACACGCTCGATCGCCGTGCCGTCCAACCTGATCGAACTCGTCCAGCGCACACCGGCCGAGCGCGTGGAGCAGGCCTACCACGATGGCCAGTACCCCTATGGGGGCCAGACGCTGCCGTTCTACTGGCTCGGCGCGCTGCTCGACAGCCCGGGCCGTAGCCTGGAGATGAGCGGCCGGACGCTGCCGGTGGTCATCGTGCGCTCGGCGCAGCAGCGGGTCGCGCTGCACGTGGATGACGTGCTGGGCAACCACGAAGTCGTGGTCAAGAACCTCGGCGCGCAGCTGGCGCGGGTGCCGGGCCTGGCGGGCATGACGCTGCTGGCCTCGGGCGCGGTGGCGCTGATCTACAACCCGGTCGCGCTGGCGGCGGTCTACGGCGTGCGGGCGCAGCGGCTGATGCAGGTCGCCGCACTTCAGGGGCCGGACGATGCCGCGCCGGTCGAGCTGGCGAAGCCGGCGCCGCTGGTGCTGGTGGTGGACGATTCGCTCACCGTGCGCCGCATCACCAAGCGCCTGCTGGAGCGCGAGGGCTACCGGGTCGCGCTGGCCAAGGACGGCATGGAGGCGCTGGACCAGCTCGCGGGCGAGCGGCCGGTGGTTGTGCTGTCAGACATCGAGATTCCGCGCATGGACGGCTTCGACCTGCTGCGCAACATCCGCAGCGATACCGCGCTGGCGGGGCTGCCGGTGGTGATGATCACTTCGCGCATTGCCAGCAAGCACCGTGACCTGGCGCTCTAACTCGGCGCCAACCACTACCTCGGCAAGCCCTACAGCGAGGACGAGTTGCTGCGCCTGATCGCGCCGCACGCCAGCCGATGAACGCACCCGACGTGCTGGACACCGTTCTGGCCATGACCCGCAGCCGCGAGCGGGCCGACGTCGATGCGCTGATGCTCACGGCGCTGGCGGCGCAGACCGGCGCGGTGCGGGCCCGGCTGTGGCGCGTGAAAGGCGAGGCAGGCAGCCCGCGGCACTGGATTCTCTGCGGCGAACAGCACCAGGGCCATGCGTCCGTCACCCCAGTCGAGCACCTCGGCGACGCAGCCCGCACGCTGGTGCCGTGGCACGAGCGGCCGGATCTGGTGCAGTGCGCCGAGGCGGCCACCGTGTTCACCACCGCCCGTGCCGAGGCGCCTGGCTGGCGCACTGGCCTGCCGCTGATCGCTGAGGACGGTGGCCCGCTGGACGGGCTGGTCGAGCTGGACACCTCGGCTCCGCTGGACGCTGCCGTTCACGCCGAGGTGCAACGCCTGCTGCGCGGCCACCGCAACGTGCTCGGCCTGCTCGACTACAGCGAGCGCGACACGCTGACCCGGCTGCTCAACCGCAAGCGCTTCGACACAGCCTTCATGCACGCCACGGTCGCCGAGGCCCGACGCATCTACGGCTCCCCCGAGGAAGAGGGCCACCCGCAGGATCGCCGCGTCGGTGTGGTCGTGCGCCGACACTGGCTCGGCGTCATCGACATCGACCACTTCAAGCTGGTCAACGACCGCTTCGGCCACACCGTCGGCGACGAGGTGCTGTCGATCGTGGCGCGCATCATGACGGCGGTGTTCCGCTTCGATGACCAGCTCTACCGCTTCGGCGGCGAGGAGTTCGTCGTGCTGCTGACCGCCCGCGACGAGGCCGGCGCCCGCAAGGCCTTCGAGCGCTTCCGCCTGGCCATCGAGGCCTGCGACTTCCCGGCGATCCACCGCGTCACGGTCAGCATCGGCTTCAGCGACGTGCGCCCCGGCGACACGCCGCAAGCCTGTTTCGACCGGGCCGACAGGGCCGTCTACCACGGCAAGGCGAATGGCCGGAACCAGACCCATGCCCACGAGGTGCTGGTAGCCGAGGGGATGATCGAGGACACCAGCTGTTGCGGCGACATCGAGTTGTTCTGATCCGGGGTTTGCTCAAGATTTCGAAGGGGGTTTCTTGATGGCGGCAAACCGCTCCAGCGTCCGCGCCCGTGCCTCCTCATGCACCACCACCGGCGCCGGATAGGTTTTCCCCAGTTCCACCCCCGCCGCCAGCCGCTCCATCGGCTTCGCCTCCCACGGCGCGTGGATCTCGTCGTCGTTCAGCCCCGCAATCTCGGGCACATACCGCCGGATGAAGCGCCCGGCCGGGTCGAACCTCCGGCTCTGCGTCATCGGGTTGAAGATGCGGAAATACGGTTGTGCGTCGCAGCCGGTCGAGGCGGCCCATTGCCAGCCGCCATTGTTCGCCGCCAGATCAAAATCGTTGAGGTGGAGCGCGAAATAGGCTTCGCCTCGGCGCCAGTCGATGCCGAGGTGCTTGGTGAGGAAACTCGCCGCGACCATGCGCAGCCGGTTGTGCATGTAACCGGTCTGGTTGATCTGGCGCATCGCGGCGTCCACGATCGGATACCCGGTGCGGCCCTCGCACCACGCGGCGAATAATTGGTCGGCGTGTTTGCCGTGTTCCCATTTCACCGCGTCGTAGTCCGGCTTGAAGCAGTGCCCGATCACGCGCGGGTGGTGGTGCAGGATCTGGAAATAGAAATCGCGCCAGATCAGCTCGGACAGCCAGACCTCCGCGCCACGCGAGCCGCCCACCATCCGCTCGTGTGCAAGCCGGGCGAGCTGGCGGATCGACACGGTGCCGAAGCGAAGGTGGACGCTCAGGTAGCTCGGGCCTTTCACGGCAGGGAAGTTGCGCGTGTCCTCGTAGTGGTCGATGCGCTCCAGGAAATCGAGCAGCAGGTGCGCACCACCGCTGGCGCCGGGGTGCAGCTTGGCGGCCATGTCGGTGGGCAGGAAATCCAGGTCCGACAGCCGTGGGACGCCCCGGTCCAGCACGGCGGGCGGCGCGGCCAGCGCCTGGGCGTGGTGCTCGACCGGGTAGGCCTTCAGATAGAAGGCGTCGAGCTTCCGCAGCCACGCGTTCTTGTAGGGCGTGAACACCGAGAACGGCGTCCCTCCGGCGGTCATCACCTCGTCGTGCTCGAAGACCACCTGGTCCTTCCAGCTCAGGAAGGAGATGCCCGACTCGGCCAGCGCGCCGCGCACCTTGGCGTCCCGCGCCACGGCGGCCGGCTCGTAGTCGCGGTTGACGTGGACCGCCTGCACATGCAGCGCCCGCGCCAGTGCCGGAATTTCCACCCGCGGATCACCATGGCGCACCAGCAGCCCGCCGCCGCGTTCGCGCAGCAGCCGGTCCAGCTCGTCCACGCTGTGCTGGATGAACTCGACACGCCGGTCTGCGCGGGGCAGGGCATCGAGAATCGTCGTGTCGAACACGAAGACGCACCAGACCTGTCGGGCCTGGCACAGCGCGCGGTACAGCGCTGCGTGGTCGTCGAGCCGCAGGTCGCGGCGGAACCAGACCAGCGCGCGGTCGACGGGGTCCAGACGAGGGGAGGGCAGGAGCAGGTTGTGCATGTCCGCCAGTTTGCGCGATCGGTACAATCCGCGCCATGTCCGCCCTTGGTCGTTTCAACTTCACCAACCAGTTCCTGATCGCCATGCCCGGCATGGCCGACGACAGCTTCGCCGGCTCGGTCGTCTACCTGTGCGAGCACACCGAACGCGGTGCGCTGGGGCTGGTGATCAACAAACCCATTGACATCACCGTCAGCAACCTGTTCGAGCGCGTGGAGATGACGCTCGACCGCCCCGACCTGGCCGACACGCCGGTGTACTACGGCGGCCCGGTGCAAACCGAGCGTGGCTTCGTGCTCCACGACCGCCAGGCCGACGACCACGCGCCCTACACCTCGTCGCTGTCCGTCCCTGGTGGACTGGCGATGACGACCAGCCGCGATGTGCTCGAAGCGCTGTCGGGTGGCGAAGGTCCGAAGCGCGTGCTCATCACCCTGGGCTACGCCGGCTGGGGCGCGGGTCAGCTCGAAGACGAGATGGCGCGCAACGGCTGGCTCAACGTGGACGCCGATCCAGCCGTCATCTTCGACACCCCCGTCGAGCTGCGCTACCACCGGGCGCTGTCGCTGCTGGGTGTCGATCCCGCGATGCTGTCGCAAGACGCCGGGCACGCATGACCGTGGCGGACCGCCCGCCCCGTCCGCTCCAATCGTTCCTGGCGTTTGACTACGGACTCAAGCGCACTGGCGTGGCCAGCGGCAACTGCCTGCTTGGCCACGGCACACCGCTGACCACCATCGCCGCCGAAGGGGACGCCCGCTTCCTCCGGATCGCGGCGCTGCTCAAGGAGTGGCAGCCGGATGCGCTGGTGGTCGGCATTCCCTTCCATCCGGACGGGGCCGCGCACGACAATACCCGCCGCGCCCAGCGCTTTTCGCGCCAGTTGCAGGGCCGCTTCGGGCTGCCGGTGTTCGAGGTCGATGAGCGTTACAGCACCACCGAAGTGCTCGCGGCTGGCGCACGGGACGCGGACGCTGCCGCCGCCGCGCTGCTGCTGACCCAGTATTTCCATGAACAAGAACTGAACTCTGCGAAGGAACCCCGATGAGTCTGCACCTTGACGCCGAGGCGCTCTACACCGAGCTGCTGGCCGGTGTGCGCGGCCTGATCGTGCCTGACGTGGTGCTGGTGGGCGTGTGGTCGGGCGGTGCCTGGCTGGCCGAGCGCCTGCAGCGCGACCTGGGCCTGGCGACACCGCACGGTGTGATCTCCAGCACCCTGCACCGCGACGACTTCGGCTCCCGCGGCCTGGGTTCGACCACGGACGCGACCAGCCTGCCGTTTTCGGTGGACGGCCGGCCGATCGTGCTGATCGACGACGTGCTCTACACCGGCCGCACCATCCGCGCCGTGATCAACGAGCTGTTCGACTTCGGCCGCCCGGCGTCGGTGCAGCTCGCGGTGCTGGTCGATCGCGGTGGGCGCCAGTTGCCCATCCAGCCAGCGTTTGCGGCCGCACGCCTGGTGCTGCCGGCGTCGCAGCAGCTTTCGCTCGACCGCGAAGACGGCGGGCGTTTCCGGTTTTCCGTCGAGGAGAAGTGCTGATGCTGTCGCGCCGCAATCCCCAGCTCAACAAACACGGCGAGCTGATCCACCTGCTGTCGATCGAAGGCCTGCCCAAGGCGGTGCTGCACCACATCCTCGACACGGCCTCCACCTTTCTCTCGGTCAGTGACCGCGAAGTGAAGAAGGTGCCGCTGCTGCGCGGCAAGTCGGTGTTCAACCTGTTCTTCGAGAACTCGACCCGCACCCGCACCACCTTCGAGATCGCCGCCAAGCGCCTGAGCGCGGACGTGATCAATCTCGACATCGCCAAGTCCAGCGCGGCCAAGGGCGAGAGTCTGCTCGACACGATCGCCAACCTCAGTGCGATGCACGCCGACATGTTCGTGGTCCGCCACAGCGAGTCGGGCGCGCCGTACCTGATCGCCCAGCACTGCGCCCCCCATGTCCACGTCGTCAACGCCGGCGACGGCCGCCACGCGCACCCGACCCAAGGGCTGCTGGACATGTACACGATCCGGCATTTCAAGAAGGACTTCACCAACCTGCGTGTGGCGATCGTCGGCGACATCGTGCATTCGCGTGTGGCGCGCTCGGACATCCATGCGCTGACCACGCTGGGCGTGCCGGAAATCCGCGCCGTCGGGCCGAAGACGCTGGTGCCGGGCGACCTGCGCGAGATGGGTGTGCGCGTCTGCCATGACATGGCCGAGGGGATCAAGGACGCCGACGTGATCATCATGCTGCGGCTGCAGAACGAGCGCATGACCGGCGCGATGCTGCCGAGCGCGGGCGAGTTCTTCAAGAGCTACGGCCTGACCGAGGCCAAGCTCGCGCTGGCCGCGCCGGACGCGATCGTGATGCACCCGGGGCCGATCAACCGCGGTGTGGAAATCGACTCGTCGGTGGCCGACGGGCGGCACAGCGTGATCCTGCCTCAGGTGACGTTTGGCATCGCGGTGCGCATGGCGGTGATGTCGATCATCGCGGGGAACGAAGCATGAAGATCCTGATCAAGAACGGCCGCGTGATCGACCCGGCTTCGGGCCGCGACGAAGTCACCGAGGTGGCGATTGCCGCCGGGCGCATCGTCGGCATCGGCCGCACGCCGACCGATTTCCACCCGAACCGCACGCTCGACGCCGCCGGCTGCATCGTCGCCCCCGGGCTGGTCGATCTGGCCGCCCGCCTGCGCGAGCCGGGCCAGGAGCAGAAGGGGATGCTGGAAAGCGAGCTGAACGCCGCCGCCGCTGGTGGTGTGACCAGCCTCGTCTGCCCGCCCGACACCGATCCGGCGCTCGACGAGCCGGGGCTGGTCGAGATGCTCAAGTTCCGCGCCCGCAAGCTCAGCTTGTGCCGGCTGTTCCCGCTGGGCGCGCTGACCAGGGGTCTCAAGGGCGAGACGCTGACCGAGATGGTCGAGCTGACCGAGGCGGGCTGCGTCGGCTTCTCGCAGGCGGACGTGGCGATCCGGGACACCCTGGTGCTGCAGCGGTCGATGCTCTACGCCTCGACCCACGGCTACACGGTGTGGCTGCGCCCGCAGGACTACTGGCTCGGCAAGGGCGTCGCAGCCAGCGGCGGCGTGGCCACGCGCATGGGCCTGTCCGGCGTGCCGGTGGCGGCCGAGACGATCGCGATGCACACCATCTTCGAGCTGATGCGCTCCACCGGCGCGCGGGTCCACCTGTGCCGGCTG
>JBEANV010000175.1:0-4852 GCA_041165285.1 Pseudomonadota bacterium
GGGCGGCCCGTGAAGCCGGACGCGGTCGATCTGCGCTGGGTCGGGGCGATGCTGTTCAAGAACGGCGTGGTGGAGGAAACCGGCCTGGCTGCGGCGGTACTGAACCATCCCGCGAATGGCGTGGCGTGGCTGGCCAACAAGATCGCGCCCCACGACGAGCAGTTGCACGCGGGCGACGTGGTGCTGGCCGGCTCGTTCACGCGGCCGACGCCGGCCGTGGCGGGCGACACCTTCCACGTCGACTACGGGCCGCTGGGCGCGGTGGCGTTCCGTTTCGTCTGAGCACGCTTCACCGACCCAACTGCGGCACCTTGCCCACCGCCACCGCCGCCGCCGCGTTGCGTGTCTCCACCCCGAGCTTCTCGTAGACATGCTCCAGGTGCTTTTTCACCGTCGCGGGGCTGGCGCCGACGATCTCGCCGATGTCGCGGTTGGTCTTGCCCTTGGCGATCCAGTAGAGCGCCTCGGCCTCGCGCGGGGTCAGGCCGAAGGCCAGGGACAGCGCCTCCAGCGCCGCCGCATCGTCGGCCTCGCGCAGCACCAGCATCCACTCGCCCTCGCCGGTCGCCTCGTGCAGCGTGAAACGCAGGCGGCGGCCGGCACCGGTCTCCAGCGTCACCGAAGGTGAGCCCGGCACCACGCCCTCGACCAAACCGAGCCGCTCGGTCTCGCGCTGCAGCCACACCAGCAGCGGTGTCGGCGCGCGCCGTCCATCCGACTGGAAATGCACCTCCAGCATCTGCCGCGCCAGCGCCGTCTGCCAGACGAGTCGGCCGTCCAGCAGCCGCACCACCAGCGTCGCATGACCGAAGGCGTCGAGCGCATTGCGGGCCTGCTGCTGTTCGCGCGCGGCGTGGGTGTGGGCGGCGATGCGGGCGATGACCTCGCGGGCACGGATCGGCTTGGTCACGTAGTCGGTGCCGCCCGCGGCAAAGGCGGCGACGACGTGCTCGGTTTCGGTCAGGCCGGTCATGAAGATGATCGGGATCGCGGCGGTGCGCGGGTCGGCGCGCAGGCGGCGGGCGACCTCGAAGCCATCCATGCCCGGCATCACCGCGTCGAGCAGCACGACATCCGGCCGTGCGCGCACGGCCCGGTCGAGTGCGGTCGGGCCGTCCAGCGCCACCAGCACGGTGTAGCCGGATTCGTCCAGCGCGTCGTGCAGCACGGCCAGGTTGTCCGGCACGTCATCGACGATCAGCACCACATCGAAGGGTCGGTCAGGCAGGGCAGTCATCAAGGGCCTTGCGGAGAAGTCCGCTCATTGCATCAAGTTGGAACTGGCGCGCCAGCGTGCGCAGGCGGTCGGAAAAGTCGCGACACTCCGGCCGCTCGGTGTCCAGCGCGTCGAGCAGGCGCAGCACGCCGCGCACGTGGCCGAGCGAGAGGGCCTCCTGCAGCGCGCGCAATTGCACGGCATCGGGCAGCACGGCGGCCGGCGCCCCGGCCACGGCCACGGGCGACGGCGCCTCGGTCCACTCCAGCGCCAGCCGGCGGCCGAGCCAGTCGAGCAGTTCACCCACCCGCACCGGCTTGACCAGGAAATCCGCCGGGGTGACGCCAACGTCGTTGTCCAGCCCCTTGTCGAAGGCGTTGGCCGAGACAATGCCGACCGGGACCGCACCCAGCCCCCGCGCACGCAGTCGGCGCAGCGTCTCCCAGCCATCGATGCCGGGCATCGCCAAGTCCATGAACACGGCGTCCGGCATCGGGCCGGCATCGTCACCGTCCTGCAGCGCGGCAAGCAGCGCCAGACACGCCTCGCCACTGGCCGCTTGCAGGAGAGTGAAGCCCAGCGGCGCCAGCAGGCTGACGATCAGGCCGCGGTCCACCTCCTCGTTGTCCACCACCAGCACGCAGCGGCGCGGCCCCGCATAGCCGGTGCGGCGCCGCTGCGGTGCGACCCGCTCGACGAGCGCGCCGCGCACCTCGGGCAGGAACAGCCGCAGCCGGAAGGTGGTGCCGACGCCGGGTGTGCTGTCCACCGTCAGCTCACCTCCCATCAGGTCGGTGAGCATGCGGCTGATCGTCAGGCCCAGACCCGCGCCCCCGGCGACCGCGCCGCCACTGCCCGAGCCGCGCTCGAAGGGCTCGAAGATGCGCGCCAGCTCCTCGGGTGTCATGCCGGGCCCGGAGTCGATGACCTCGATGCGCGCCATCTCGTGGCGGTGGTGCAGGCGCAGCACGACCTCGCCCTCGCGGGTGAACTTGACCGCGTTGCCGACGATGTTGATGAGGATCTGCCGCAGCCGCTGCTCGTCGGCACGCACGCACACCGGCAGCGCCGTGAACTCGCAGCGGAAGCCGATCCCCTTGGCGGCGGCCTGCAGCGCAAACAGCCGGCCGATCTCCTCCATCGCCTCGGCAAAACGCAGCGGCCGCACGTCCAGCCGCAGCTTGCCGCTCTCGATGCGGGCGATGTCGAGCGTGCCTTCGATCAGCGTGAGCAGGTGGTCGCCACCGCGGCGGATGACGCTGACGGCCTGCCGGCGCGCGGGCGGCATGGCCTCGTCGTCCTCCAGCAGTTGCGCGTAGCCGAGGATCGAGTTCAGCGGCGTGCGCAGCTCGTGGCTGATGGTGGTGATGTAGCGGCTCTTGGCCTGGTTGGCGGCGTCGGCGACCCGTTTGGCCTGCTGGAGCAGCAGGTCGGTCTGCTGGTGCGACGCGATCTCGCGGCGCAGCGCCTGGGTCTGGCGGTTGGCTTCCTCCTGCGCGACCTGGCGGCTCTTGTGCGCCAGCACCAGCCACCACGCGACAACACCCGCCACCAGCGCCAGCGTCGGCAGCACCAGCGCACGCCGCGCCACCGCCAGCCCGCCCAGCAGCGGTGCCACCACCAGCATCAGCAGCAGGTAGTGCGCCAATCCTTTGTCCAGGTACGGCCACACCACCCGCGGCAGCCCCCAGCGCAGCACCGCCGACCACTGCGCCGACAGGCTCGCCTCGGGCACCTTGCACAGGTCGTGGCAGCGCACGTCCAGCGTGCAGCACAGCGAGCAGATCGCGCCGCCGTAGGCCGGGCAGTGCGCCATGTCCTCGCCTTCGTAGGCGCGCTCGCAGATGGTGCAGTGCTGCGGCGCGGCGTAGCGCCGGTAGCGTCCCGCCGCGTCGTCCGGCACACCGAGGCGCTGCGCGAGGTAGTAGCGCCCGCCCGTCCACCACGCGATCAGCGGCGAAGCGACCAGCGCCGTGACCAGCGCGATCAACGCCGACCACGCCTGCGCCATGTCACCGAACACCCCCAGATGTGCCGCCACCGACACCCCCGACGCAATGCCCATCGCCCCCACGCCGACCGGGTTGATGTCGCACAGGTACGCCCGCCGGAACTCGATCCCCTTCGGACTCAAGCCCAGCGGCTTGTTGATCACCAGGTCCGCCACCACCGCCATCATCCAACTGATGGCGATGTTGGCGTACAGCCCCAGCACATGGCCCAGCGCCTGGAACACGTCCAGTTCCATCAGCATCAGCGCGATGCCGGTGTTGAACACGACCCAGACGACGCGCCCTGGGTGGCTGTGCGTCACGCGGGAAAAGAAGTTCGACCACGCCAGCGACCCGGCGTAGGCGTTGGTGACGTTGATCTTGAGTTGCGAGACGACGACGAACAGCGCCGTGGCCGCGACCGCCCAGCCGTAGTGGGGGAACACCAGTTCGTAGGCGGCCAGGTACATCTGGTTCGGATCCACCGCCCGCTCCGCCGGCACGCTGTGGCCGATCGTCAGGAACGCCAGCAGCGCGCCACCCAGCATCTTCAGCACCCCCGGGATCACCCAGCCCGGCCCGCCCGCGACCACCCCGGCCCACCAGCGCAGGCGGTTCTCGCGGGTCTGCTCGGGCATGAAGCGCAGGTAGTCGGCCTGCTCGCCCATCTGCGTGATCAGCGCGATGCCCACCGTCATCGCCGCGCCGAAGGCCAGCGGGTCGAAGGCGGTCAGCGCATGCTCGCCACCGTAGCGGACCAGCCCGTCCAGCACGCCGGGGTTCTCGCGGAACACGAAGACATACGGCGTCACCAGCATGACCAGCCACAGCGGCTGCGTCCACACCTGCAGCCGCCCGATCACCGACACGCCATGCGTCACCAGCGGCAGAACCACCACGGCGCACAGCAGGTAGCCCCAGGCGGGCGGGATGTCGAACGCCAGCTCCAGCGCGTAGGCCATCACCGCCGCTTCGAGCGCGAAGAAGAGGAAGGTGAAGCTCGCATAGATCAGCGAGGTGATCGTCGAGCCGATGTAGCCGAAGCCGGCGCCGCGGGTCAGCAGGTCCATGTCCACGCCATGCCGCGCGGCGTACACGCTGATCGGCCAGCCCGCCAGGAAGATGATCAGCCCGGTGGCCAGGATCGCCAGCGCGGCATTGGTGAAGCCATAGCGCACCAGCAGCGTCGCGCCCACCGCCTCCAGCACCAGGAAGGACGCGGCGCCGCCGAACGCGGTCTGGGCGACGCGGGCGATGCTCCAGCGCCGGGCGCTGCGCGGAGCGAAGCGCAACGCGTAGTCCTCCAGCGTCTCGCTGGCGACCCAGGTGTTGTAGTCGCGGCGGATCTTGATGACCCGCTGCTGCGGCTCGGCGGACGCGGCAGGGGACACCCCCGGGTTTGCAGGGGCTGGCCCGATTTCTGCCTGTGCAGGCAAGATCGCTGCATCTCCGGCGGCACGCATCATCGTCATGCCGCTCTCGCACTCAAGAAACGCACCAGCCCCAACCCGAACGGCCCACCGCCATGGAACTCACCCCCCGCGAGAAAGACAAGCTCCTGATCTTCACCGCCGCCCTGCTGGCCGAACGCCGCATGGCCCGCGGGCTGAAGCTCAACTACCCGGAAGCCATCGCGCTGATCTCG
>JBEANV010000176.1:0-2520 GCA_041165285.1 Pseudomonadota bacterium
CGCGGGTTCGAGTCCCGTCCACTCCGCCATGTTTTGCATGAATCAAGGTTTGTTTTTAGGGTCATCCCTGTTGACTCCTTCGTCTAGAGGCCTAGGACACGACCCTTTCACGGTCGTTACAGGGGTTCGAATACCCTAGGAGTCGCCAAATTTCTATGTTTTGCACCACTGCGGAGTGGTAGTTCAGTTGGTTAGAATACCGGCCTGTCACGCCGGGGGTCGCGGGTTCGAGTCCCGTCCACTCCGCCACCGTAGATTTTGAAATGCCCGTTCATTCATGGTGAGCGGGCATTTTGTCTTTGTGCCGCCATTCTGTTGCTGCCTACAATGCGCGGGTTTCTATCGAACCAGGATTCCTCTTTATGCAAGTGATCGCTTCCGCCTTCAAGGCCTATGACATCCGCGGCATTGTCGGGCAGGCGCTGGACGCCGAATTTGCGGAGCACCTGGGCCGGGCTTTTGGCACCGAGGCACGGGCCTTGGGCGAGCGTGCGGTAGCGGTTGGCCGTGACGGTCGTGTTTCCGGTCCGGATCTGAGCGCAGCCCTGATGCGGGGTCTGGCCTCGACCGGTCTGGACGTGATCGATCTGGGTGCAGTGACGACACCGATGCTGTACTACGTGGCCGCTACCCGTGCTGACACCGGCTGCCGCAGCGGCATCCAGGTGACCGGCAGCCACAACCCCAAGGACTACAACGGTTTCAAGATGGTGCTCAGCGGCGTGGCTATCTACGGCGACACGATCCAGGGATTGCGCGTCCGCATGGAGTCCGAGACCTACACCATGGCGCCTGCTCCGGGGCGCATCGCCACGCTCGACATCCTGCCCGAGTACACCGCCCGCATCACCGGCGACTGCAAGCTGGCGCGGCCCATGAAGATCGTCGTGGACTCTGGCAACGGCATTCCCGGTGCGTCGTCTCCCGGCATCCTCAAGGCGCTGGGCTGCGAAGTGGTCGAGCTGTACAGCCGTGTGGACGGTGACTTCCCGAACCACCACCCGGACCCCTCCAAGCTGGAAAACCTCGCCGATCTGATCAAGGTTGTCCACGCCACCGAGTTCGAACTCGGGCTCGCCTTCGACGGCGACGGCGATCGCCTGGGACTCGTGACCAAGGATGGCGAGATCATCTACCCCGATCGCCAGATGCTGCTGTTCGCGCAGGACATCCTGACGCGCAACCCCGAAGGTCTGATCATTTACGACGTCAAGTGCTCGCAGCGCCTGCCGGTGGGCATTCGCGCCGCTGGCGGTGTACCGATGATGTGGAAAACCGGCCATTCACTGATGAAGGCCAAGCTGCGCGAAACCGGTGCCCCGCTGGCCGGTGAAATGAGTGGCCACATCTTTTTCGGTGAGCGCTGGTACGGCTTTGACGACGCGATGTACACCGCCGGCCGCCTGCTGGAAATCCTGTCGCGCTTCGAGGATCCTGGCGCAGTGCTCAAGGCGCTGCCGACCAGCTTCAGCACGCCCGAGCTGAATGTCGCCGTGCCCGCTGGCAACCAGCATGCGATCGTGGATCAGCTCATCGCGCAAGCCGATTTTCCTGGCGCCGAGATCGGCACCATCGACGGACTGCGTGGCGACTATCCCGACGGTTTCGGCCTGATCCGTGCGTCCAACACCACGCCGGTGCTGGTCCTGCGCTTTGAGGGCCATACGGCCGAGGCACTGGCACGCATCGAGCACGACTTCATGGCCGCGCTGCGCAAGGTGATGCCCGAAGCCGAAGTGCAGGCGTCGGCGCACTGACCGGCCAACGCTGCTGAACCTGCAAACCGTGCGCCGCATCCTGATTGTCAAGCTGTCGTCTCTGGGCGATGTGATTCACGCGATGCCGGTGGTTGCCGACTTGCGTGTGGCGCTGCCGGGTGTGTGCATCGACTGGGTGGTCGAGCCGGGTTTTGCGCCACTGGTGCGCCGGGTGGAGGGGATCGGCGAGGTGATTGACTGTGCCCAGCGGCGCTGGCGCAAGCGCTGGTGGACGGCGGATGCGCGGCGCGAGAAACAGGCGTTCCGCGCGCGGCTGCAGCAACACCGCTATGACGCGGTGCTGGATTTGCAGGGACTGACCAAGTCGGCGCTGGTGGCTCGGCAGGCTGTGATGGCATCGGGCGGCCTGCGCTACGCCTTGGGCAATCGCACGGATGGCTCCGGCTGGGAGGCGCCCACCCGCTGGCTCGCGGACCGGGCCATCACGCTGGAACCGCACATCCACGTCGTCGACCGCTCCCGCCGCATGGCCGCCGATGCGCTGGGCTACGCCGTGACCGGGTCGCCACGGTTCGGTCTGCGCGCTGCGTGTGAGCTGTCGCTGCCGTCCCGCACGCTGGTGTTTGTCCATGGCACCTCCCGTGACGACAAGCTTTGGCCCGAGGCCCACTGGATCGCTTTTGGCCGCACGCTGGTGCGGCGCGGCTGGCGCATTGCCATGCCGCAGGCCAGTGACGAGGAAGCGCAGCGGGCAGGGCGCATCGCCGCCGCCATTGGACCCGCGTCCTGCGATCTCTGGCCG
>JBEANV010000177.1:0-4789 GCA_041165285.1 Pseudomonadota bacterium
CGGACAACGTGTTGTTCATCAACGCGGCGGAGCACTTCGTCAAAGGCAAGCGCCAGAACCAGCTGACCGACGAGCACATCGCCAAGATCATCAAGACCTACCAGACCCGCGAGCCAGAGCCCCGATATGCCCGCAGGGTGGAGATGGCCGAGATCGAGAAGAACGACTTCAACCTGAACATCTCGCGCTACATCAGCACCGCGGTGGGCGAGGCGGAGATTGACCTGGACGCCACCCACCGCGAACTGGTCGAGATCGAGAAGACGATCGCAGCGGCCAAGGACAAGCACAACCGATTTCTGATCGAGTTGGGCTTGAAGCCATTGCCATAGGGCGCGTGGTGAAGCCGCACGGACGTGGACTGGATGCGCCGATGCCTCGGCTGCTGCCGCTCGGTGACGCTGCCTGGACGGTCGAATTCGGGCACGAGATCAACCCGGTGACCCACGCCCGGGTTCTGCAATTGGCCGAGCGGGTGCGCGCAGCGCAGGCCACGCAAGCCGCCTTCGCCGGTGTGCAGGACGTGGTGCCGACCTTCCGCTCCCTCACGGTGCTGTTCGACCCGCTGCGCACCGAGGCCGACGTGCTCGGTGCCCGTCTGCTGGCGCTGTGCGAGGCGGACGACACCCCCGTGTCGGCTGGGCGCCGCTGGCGCTTGCCGGTGTGTTTCGACCCGGCGCTGGCCCCGGACCTCGGTGAGGTGTGCGCCGCCACCGGGTTGCCCGACCACGCGGTGGTGCAGTTGCTCACCACCACGCGGTTCCAGGTCGGCATGATCGGCTTCATGCCCGGCTTTCCCTACCTGAGCGGCTTGCCCTCCGCGCTCGCCATGCCGCGACTGGCCACCCCGCGCAAGGCGGTGCCGGCGGGATCGCTGGCGGTGGCCGGGGCGATGTGCTGCGTGTATCCGTGGGAGAGCCCGGGGGGCTGGCGTTTGCTGGGACGCATGCCGCTGCCGCTGTTCGATCTGGCGCAGTCCGACGCGCCGGCATGGCTGGCCGCGGGGGACGCGGTGCGCTGGCGGGCGATCGACCGGACCGAACACGATCGCCTGACGGTCGATTGGGCGCGCGGTGCGCTGACGCGGCAGGACTTTCTCGATCCAGAGGCCCCTGCGTGTCCGGCGGTCTGATCGAGATCGTGTCGGGTGGGCCGGGCTGCACCGTGCAGGACACCGGGCGCTTCGGCCACCGCCATGGCGGCCTTGCACAGGCGGGATTCCTGGCACCACCGCTGGCGGAGGCGGCCAACGTGCTGGTGGGCAATCCGGCGGGTGCGGCCTGTCTGGAATGGCGAGGCCTCGGTCTGGGGCTGCGGGTGCTCTGCGGTCCGGTGCAGGTGGCGATCATCGGTCAGACCAGTGTTGCCGTGTCGCGCAGCGAGGGGCCGTGGCGCCCGATGGCCGCCTGGCACAGCGCCACGCTTGCCGCGGGCGAACGGCTGCAGCTCGGCGCGGCGGTTGGTGGCTGCGCCTACCTCGCGCTGGGCGGTGGTGTGCAGGTGCCGCTGGTGCTGGGCAGCCGGTCCACGCATGTCCGCACGCGCCTCGGCGGGCTGGAGGGCCGGATGCTGCAGCTCGGTGACCGGCTGCCGTGTGACCGGCGCCCGGACAGCCAGACCGGCGAGCGCATGGCCCGCGTGCCGTATGTGCTGGCGGACGGCCCGATCCGCGTGCTCTGGGGGCCGCAGGACGACCACTTCACGGTGCAGGCGCTGGGGCAATTCCTCGCCACTGACTGGTGCGTCACCCCTGAGCAGGACCGCATGGGCATGCGCCTGGCCGGCCCGCCGCTGGCACACCGCAGCGCGGCGGCAGCCGACATCGTCTCGGACGGCGTCGTGCCCGGCGCGGTCCAGGTGCCGGCCAACGGACAGCCCATCGTGCTGCTGGCCGACGGGCAGACGGTGGGCGGCTACCCGAAGATCGCCACGGTCATCCGAGCGGATCTGCCACGCCTGGCGCTGGCGTCGCCCGGCAGCACGCTGCGCTTCGCGGCGGTGGACGCCGCGACCGCTCGGCGCGCGCTGCTGGCGGCCCAAGCCGACTGGACCGCGTGGGCCGCCGCGCTGGTGCCGTGCACACCGCAGGGCTGGCTGGATGAAGCGGCGCTCTACACCGAGAATCTGGTGAGCGGCCTGGTGCGTGCCGAACCTTGAACTTGCGAGAACCCCCGTGCAACCACGCGATGCCATCAATCTCAATGCCGACCTGGGGGAAAGCTTCGGCGCCTGGTCGATGGGCGACGACACCGCCATGCTCGACGTGGTGGCGAGCGCCAACATTGCCTGCGGTTTCCATGCAGGCGACCCACTGGTGATGCGCCAGACGGTGCGCACGGCGCTGGCGCGCGGGGTCAGTCTGGGCGCGCACCCATCGTTTCCCGACCTGCAGGGCTTTGGCCGGCGCCGCATGGACCTGTCGCCGCAGGAGCTGGAGGCGGTGCTGGTCTACCAGATCGGTGCGCTGCAAGGGCTGGCCGCGGCGGAGGGCGGCCGGGTCACGCATGTGAAGCCGCACGGGGCGCTGAGCAACATGGCCTGTGCGGACGCGGTGCTGGCCGAGGGCGTGGCGCGTGCAGTGCGGGCGGTGGACCGGGCGCTGATCCTGCTGGCCCCTGCCCATTCCGAGCTGGCCAAGGCGGGCGAGCGCACCGGTCTGCGGGTGGCGCTGGAGGTGTTCGCAGACAGGGCCTACCAGGACGACGGGCAGCTCGTGCCGCGCCAGCAGCCCGGTGCGGTGGTCCACGGTGCCGACGCCTGCTGGCAGCATGTGCGGCGCATGCTGGACGCTCAGGCGCTGGTGAGTGTCAACGGCCGGCACCTGCCGACGGCGATCGACAGCGTCTGCGTCCATGGCGACGGCGCCGATGCGGTGGCGACGGCGCGGGCGGTCCGCGCCGGGCTGGCCGAGGCGGGGATCGCGGTGGTGCCGCTGCCGCAACTGCTGCTCCAACGCCTATAGGACAGCCTCGGTAGAGAATTCCACCGATCGGCGCTATCTTGTCGCGGCAGACTCCCGCCCTTGGCAGTCGACTCACCCTGGAGCACCTTGATGGCCCTTTCTTCCGGCAGGCGTGCCGCGATCACCGTGCTGGTCACCGCGGCATTCGGCGGCGCCTTGTTTTTTGCCCTGCGCGGGCAGCAGCAGGACAAGGCCGTGCAGATCGAGCAGCAGGAGGCGGCCGCGGCGGTCGTGCTGCGCGGCGTGATTTCGCTGGATGTCGAGGGTTACTTCAAGGATCCCCGCGTGCTGAAGGTGCTCGCGGCCCGGCGGCTGCCGGTCGAGGTGGTGCGCGTGGGCAGCCGCGAGATGGCGGGCAAGGTCGTGGCCGGATCGGCGCCGGATTTCCTGTTCTCCTCGGGCGTGGTCGCCGCCAACCAGATCGTCGAGGCCGCGCGCAAGGCGAATCTGCCCGCCATGCAGGTGGCGCCGTTCCACTCGCCGCTGGTCATCGCCTCGTGGGAGCCGATCGCGAAGATCCTCGTCGCCAACGGGCTGGCCAAGGCCGTGTCGCCCAAGGTCTACAGCATCGACACCGAGCGGCTTACCCGGCTGATGCTGGCGCGCAAGAAGTGGAAGGAGCTGAAGGACAGCGCCGGCTACGACGTTTCGCGCAGCGTGCTGGTCTCGACCACCGACCTGCGGCGCAGCAACTCCGGTGCGCTGTACCTGGCGCTGACCAGCGCGGCGCTGAACGGCGAGGTCGTCACCGACCGCGCCACCGGCCAGAAGCTCGCGCTGCAGCTCACCGAGCTGTTCAAGCGCCAGGGCTACCAGGAAAACTACGTGGACGGCAACTTCGACGACTACGTGTCCATCGGCCTGGGCAAGACGCCGATGGCCTTCCTCTACGAGTACCAGATGGTGCGCCATGCCCTGCAGAAGAAGGACAAGGGCATCGGTGCCGACATGGTCCTGATGTACCCGCAGCCGACCATCGTCAACAAGGAAGTCTTCGTCTCGCTCAACGAGCGGGCGAAGGCGCTGGGCGAGCTGCTGGCCAGCGATCCAGAATTGCAGGGCATCGCGGTCGAGTACGGCTTCCGCATCGCCGACACCGAGCGCTTCGTCGCCGCGGTGAAACCGACCGGGCTGGCGGTGGAGCCGCGGGTCACGCAACTGGTCGATCCGCCGTCCGCCGAGGTCATGGCCGAGATGATCGATACCGTCGCCAGGGAGATGACGCAATGAACACCCCGATGATCCTGCGGCGCTTGGCCGCCACCACGCTGGTGCTGCTGGTCGCCGCCTGCGGCAAGAAGCCGGAGGCTCCCGCGCCTGTCGCCGCCCCGGCACCTGCCGCGCAGGTCGCCGCCGCGCTCGAGTTCACGGTTCTTGCCACCAGCGACCTGCGCGACATCCAGCCGCTGGAGCAGATGGTGGACAAGGCCACCGGCGTGAAGCTGCGGTTCCGTTTCGGCGGCACGATGGAGAGCACGGAGGCGGTGCTCAATGGCGAGGCGAAGGCGGACGCGGCGTGGTTCGCGAACGCGCGCTACCTGCTGTCGAACCCGCAGGGCCAGTCCCGCGTGAAGCTGCAGGAGAAGATCATGCTGTCGCCGATCGCGGTGGGCGTGAGCGAATCGGACGCGAAGCGATACGGCTGGGACAAGCCGGACCTGAAACTCACCTGGAAAGACATCGCGACGGCAGCCAAGGCCGGCAAGCTGCAGTACGCGCTGGCCAATCCGGCCACCTCGAACCAGGGCTTCATGGCGCTGATGGGTGTGGTGGCCGCCGCCAGCGGCAAGGCCGAGGCGCTGTCCGCAGCGGACGTGGACCGCGGCG
>JBEANV010000178.1:0-7842 GCA_041165285.1 Pseudomonadota bacterium
TTTTTATGTTGCTCGTCATGTTTAATACCCAATAAAATTTGGGCCCTGCATTTTCAAAAATGCCTCAGTAGGCACCACAATTAAAATTACCATTTAGCCAACTCCCGTTCAATCTAAACCAGCAGATCCACCACTCTAATTTTTCATTCGTGCAAAAATCACGAATAATCAAAACGCCCGCTGCGCCACACCTGTACCGGCCCGCCCCCCTGCACAGTGCAGCCCCAGAACACCCCGGATGTGCCTGTGCGTGACATCGGGCGCGGGCGTACAGTCAGCGCCACTCATTCCCGCCGCCTTCAACCGACCACGCCCATGACGACCACCCCGACCTCACCCCTCGCCCTGCTCGCCGACCCGTCGCTGCTCAAGACCGACGCCCTCATCAACGGCGAGTGGGTCGCCGGCACCGCCCGCTTCGACGTGACCGACCCCGCCACGGGTGACAAGCTGGTCGATGTCGCGCTGCTGGGCGCCGCCGAGGCCGAGGCCGCCATCACCGCCGCCAACGCTGCGTGGCCCGCCTGGCGCCGCAAGACCGCCAAGGAGCGGGGCGCGATCCTGATGAAGTGGCACGCCCTGCTGGTCCAGCACGCCGACGACCTCGCCCGCATCATGACCGCCGAGCAAGGCAAGCCGCTGCCCGAGGCGCGTGGCGAGGTGGTCTACGGCGCGAGTTTCATCGAGTGGTTTGCCGAGCAGGGCAAGCGTGTCTACGGCGAGACCATCCCGACCACCGACCCGAACAAGCGTTTTGTCATCCTCAAGCAGCCGATCGGCGTCTGCGCGGCGATCACGCCGTGGAACTTCCCGATCGCGATGATCACGCGCAAGGTCGCCCCGGCGCTGGCCGCCGGCTGCCCGGTGATCATCAAGCCGGCCGAGCAGACGCCGCTGTCGGCGCTGGCCTGCGCGGAGCTGGCGCAGCGGGCCGGGATGCCGCCGGGCGTGCTGAACATCCTCACGGGGGACGCGGATTCGTCGATCGCCATCGGCAACGTGCTGTGTGCCTCGGACACCGTGCGCCACCTGAGCTTCACCGGCTCGACCGAGGTCGGCCGCATCCTGATGAAGCAGTGCGCGCCGACGGTCAAGAAGCTCTCGCTCGAACTCGGCGGCAACGCACCCTTCATCGTCTTCGACGACGCCGACATCGACTCCGCCGTCGAGGGCGCGATGGTCAGCAAGTACCGCAACGCCGGCCAGACCTGCGTCTGTGCAAACCGGATCTATGTGCAGGAAGCCGTGCACGACGCCTTCGTCCACAAGCTCGCCGCGAAGGCGGTCGGCATCAAGGTCGGCAACGGCTTCGAGGCCGGCGTCAGCCAGGGTCCGATGATCGACGCTCACGCCATCGCCAAGGTCGAGTCGCATGTGGCCGACGCGCTGGCCAAAGGCGCCCGCCTCGTGGTCGGCGGCTCGCGCCTCGGCGATCGCTTCTACACGCCGACCGTGCTGGCGGACGTGACGCCGGACATGCTGTGTTCCCGCGAGGAAACCTTCGGTCCGGTGGCACCCGTGTTCCGCTTCAAGACCGAAGCCGAGGTGATCGAGCTGGCAAACGCCACCGAGTTCGGGCTGGCGAGCTACTTCTACAGCCGCGACATCGGCCGCATCTTCCGCGTTGGCGAGGCGCTGGAGTACGGCATGGTGGGCATCAACACCGGGCTGATCTCGGTGGCCGAGGTGCCGTTCGGCGGGGTGAAGCAGTCGGGCCTGGGCCGCGAAGGGTCACACCAAGGCATCGAGGATTACGTCGAGACCAAGTACCTCTGCATCGCCGACATCCTGCACTGAGCCTCAGTCGTCGTTGGCCGCGGACACATCGCCTCGCTCGGCCCGGTCGGCAAAACCCTGCCGACCAAGCCCGCGGCCCGCCGCCGCCGCGGCCAGTGCCCGCTTAAGCATTTCCTCCGGCTGGCGCCCATCGTCCGGGTAGACCGCCAGCCCGGTCGAGACCGTCACCACCGCCGTCTGCGCACTGACCATGAACGGCTCGCGCAGCATCTGCGACAGCTTGAGTGCCACGCGGTCGCCGTCCTCCGGCGCTTCCAGGCGTGTCAGCACCACGGCAAAAGCATCCGGCGCCAGTGCCGCCACGACATCGCTCGCCCGCAGCCCGCTGCGCAAACGCACGGCCAGCTTACGGCGCAGCGCCTGCGCAGCGGCCACACCGAGGCGGGCCTCGGTGCTCGCCAGCCCATCGACCCGCAGGACCAGCAAGGCCATCGGCGCCGGTTCCCGCTCGCGCAGCGCGCAAAGCTGGTGCAGCAACTCCATCAACTGGACCCGGTTCGGCAGCCCGGTCGCCAGATCGATGGACCAGGCGCGGCGCAGTTCCTGCTCCTGCCGCTTGCGCTCGATCGCCAGACACAGGCTGCGCCCGATGGATTCGTCGCCGGATTGTTCCGCGGGCAGCACGTCCTGCACACCTGCGCGCAGCAGGTTCAGCATCAGCTCGCGCGAGGGCTGCGGCGTGCGCACAACCACCGCCGCGGCCAGCACCGCCTGGGTCCAGGACGCCCAGTAAGGCAGCGCCTTCGCCTGAACCTCGTCGGTGCATGTGATCAGGATGGCCTCCGGGGTGGACTCGGCCAACGCAGCCTGCGCCATCTCCAGCGTGGCACACAGCCGCCACACGCAACGCCCAAAACGGGAGTCTGACGCTTGCGGTGCATCGGCACCGACATGGAGAACAGAGATGGAGGCGCTCATGGATCGCTCTGAAGTGGTGTCGGAATCATGCAATAAACGCCTCTGTACCATCGTTTGAATTGGCATGCATAGCCCGTGCAATACCACACAGACCATACAAGAACCCGGGTGCAACACCCGGCCATCGACGTGGATAGTTCACGTTCGGACTGTCGCTCTCTGATGCCCCCGGGGGTGTCTTGCGGACAAACCTCAAGGCCAGTAGGATCCACACCATCACCTTGACACTAGCAACCATGACCCTCGACTGGACCCACTTCACCCCCGGCGCTGCGCTCGCCGGGGGCGCCCTCATCGGCCTGGCCACTGCGCTCTATCTGCTGGGCAGCGGGCGCATCGCGGGCATTGCCGGCATCGTCGCCGAGCCGCTGAACACGCTGCTGCGCGGCCGATCGTTGGCGCCACACACGACACGGCTGCTGTTCGTGCTGGGTCTGCTGGTGGCGCCCTGGATCTGGCGATTGGCGGCGAAGCTGCCGCCGATGCAGTCCGGCACCTCGACGGTGGGGCTGATCGCTGCCGGGCTGCTGGTCGGCTACGGCTCGCGCATGGGCAATGGCTGCACCAGCGGCCACGGGGTGTGCGGGCTGAGTCGGCTGTCGCTGCGCTCGCTGGTGCATGTGCTGGTGTTCATGGGGGCAGGTTTTGCCACCGTGTTCATCACCCGCCACCTCCTGGGATGACATCCATGCCAAACAACACGACAAACAACCCGATGCGTTCGGTCTTCGCCCTGCTCGCTGGTGTCATCTTCGGGCTGGGCCTGATCGCGGCGGGCATGACGAAGCCGCTCAAGGTGCAGGGTTTTCTGGATCTGGCCGGCGCCTGGGATCCCAGCCTCGCCCTGGTGATGGGCGCCGCCGTCGGCGTGGGACTGGTGGCCTTTGCCTGGGCGCGCCGCCGCGGCACCACCTGGGATGGCCAGCCCATTGACTGGCCGAAATCCACCCAGATCGACCGCCCGCTGGTCCTCGGCGGTGCCCTGTTCGGCATTGGCTGGGGCATCGCCGGCTTCTGCCCGGGACCGGCGATCGTCGCACTCGGCAGCGGCTGGGGCGACGCTGCCGTCTTCGTCGTGGCCATGCTGGCAGGCATGGCCATACACGACCGCGTCAGGCGCTGACGGCCTGCGCCGGCTGGGCGGCAGGCGCCTGGATGCGGTCGAGGGCCGCTTCCAGAGCCGCGACGCTGCGGTCAATGTGGTGCAGCTTTTCCAGCCCGAACAGGCCGATGCGGAAACTGCGGAAATCCGCCGGCTCGTCGCACTGCAGCGGCACACCCGAGGCGGTCTGCAGGCCCTGCGCGATGAACTTCTTCGCCGATTGAAGGTCCGGATCGGTCGTGTAGCTCACCACCACGCCCGGCGCCTGGAAGCCATCGGCCGCGACACTCGGAAAACCACGGCGCACCATCAGCTCGCGCACGCGGCGGCCCAGTTCGGCCTGCTGCGCCTTCAGGTAAGCGAAGCCACCCGCACGGGTTTCCTCCATCGCCGCGAGGCACTTCGTCAGCGCGTCGGTCGGCATGGTCGTGTGGTAGACGTGGCCGCCGCCCTCGTAGGTCTCCATGATCTGCAGCCACTTCTTCAAGTCACAGGCGAAGCTGGTGCTGGTCGTGCCTTCGATGCGCGCACGCGCCAGCTCGCTCAGCATCACGAACGCGCAGCACGGCGAGCCGCTCCAGCCCTTCTGAGGCGCGCTGATCAGCACGTCCACGCCGGTCTCGGCCATGTCCACCCACATCGCGCCCGAGGCGATGCAGTCCAGCACGAACACGCCGCCGACCGCATGCACGGCGTCCGCCACCGCCTTCAGGTAGCCGTCGGGCAGAATCATGCCGCTGGCGGTTTCCACGTGCGGGGCGAAGACAACACAGGGGCGGAACTCGGCGATCGTGGCGACGACCTCCTCGATCGGCGCAGGAGCGAATGGTGCTTGTGAGCCGCTGATGACCTGACACGCCTTCAGCACACGGGTTTCCGACGGGATACCGCCCATGTCGAAGATCTGCGACCAGCGGAAGCTGAACCAGCCGTTGCGGATCACCAGCACGCGCTGGCCGGTAGCCAACTGGCGCGCGACCGCCTCCATCCCGAAGGAACCACTGCCGGGCACGACGATGGCCGAGCGGGCGTTGTACGCTTCTTTCAGCACGCCCGAGATGCCGCGCATGACACCCTGGAAGCGCTGCGACATGTGGTTGAGGGCGCGGTCGGTGTAGACCACCGAGTATTCGAGCAGGCCGTCGGGATCGACATTGGGCAGCAGGCCGGGCATGTTCAGTCTCCGTGAAAATGGAAATGCTTTTCTGAGGGAACAAGCATTCAACCACAGAGCTGCCCCGATGCCTCTTGGCAATGACCCCGAAGCGGGCGCGCCGATCGCGTCACCTGTCATGCCTTGTCGGTGGTCAGCAGCAGGCTCGTTTCCGTGTTCGAGATGCCCTGGATCAGCCGGATCGCGCTCAGCACCTTGTCAAAGGTTTCGAGCGTGTCGGCGCGCAATTCCGCCACCAGATCCCAGCGACCGTTGGTGGTGTGCAGCGCCACCACGTTCGGATGCCCGCGCAGCAGCCGGCGAACCTCCCCACCGCGGTGGCCCTCGACCTCGATGCCCATGATGGCCCGGATGCGCTGGGCTTCGGCCTCGGGGCGCAGGCGCACGGTGTAGCCCACGATCGTGCCCTCCCGCTCCAGGCGGGCCAGGCGGTTCTGCACCGTGGCGCGGGCCACGCCAAGCGTGCGGGCCAGCTCGACCACCGACAGGCGGGCGTCGTCACGCAACAGGGCGATGAGGTGTCGGTCGGTGTCGTCCATGGGGTACCGTGCAAAGTGGCGATCGGGATGGGCAGATTGCCATGTCCATAGGGCAACTGGACAAGCTGCACGCTTCATTCTGGCGCACCTGGCCGGAAGAATCTCCGCCCATGAACAGCCCTCTCCTCCTCCGCTCGATACAGGCACCTGCCGCCGTGGTCATGGTGCGACCACACCGGTTCACCCCCAACCCGGAGACCGCCGCCGACAACACCTTCCAGCGCCCCAGCGATCCGGCCGCCGCGCAAGCCGTGGCCGACGCCGCCTGCCGCGAAGTCACTGCCGCCGCAGAGTGCCTGGAGGCCGAGGGCGTGCGGGTTCACCTGTTCGAAGACCACGGCGAGCACGACACACCCGATGCAGTCTTTCCGAACAACTGGTTCTCGACCCACCCGGGTGGCCACGTCGCGCTCTACCCGATGGCCTTGCCCAGCCGACGCCGCGAGCGGCGCACCGACGTGATCGAACTGCTCAAGGCCGAGTACCGGGTGCAGGACGTGATCGACTATTCCGGGCTGGAGCCGGATGGCCTGTTCCTGGAAGGCACCGGCGCGATGGTGTTCGACCACCTCGCCCGGGTTGCCTACACCGCACGCTCCAACCGCGCCGACCCGGTCGCACTGGAGCGCTTCTGCACCCACTTCAACTTCGAGCCGATGGTGTTCGACACCGCCGACGCCGCGGGCCAGCCGGTCTACCACACCAACGTGCTCATGTGCGTGGCAACCGCGTTTGCGCTGGTTGGATTCGATCTGATGGCCGACGCGCGGCGGGCGGCTCAAGTGCGTGCGCGGCTGGAGGAATCGGGCCGCGAGGTGATCGCGCTGAGCGCGGCGCAGATCGCCGATTTCGCCGGCAACGCAATCGAGCTGTCAGGCCACGGCGGGCGGTTGCTGGCGTTGTCGCAGCGGGCATCCAACAGCCTGACCGACGCGCAGAAGGCCATCATCGAGCGCACGGCACGGCTGGTGCCGCTGCCGGTGCCGACGGTGGAACTGGCTGGCGGGTCGGTGCGCTGCATGATCGCGGGGATTCACCTCGCCCCGCGGCGCTGATTTCACCGGCCGCGCGCACGGCCAACCTGCGCACCTCAACCTGGTCAGCAACGTCATTGGCGGTGATCCTCACATGACCTGCACCGTCAACGTGCGCACGCCGTCCACTGCCTGAAGCCTCTGTGCAGCCTGCACCATGGCCGGGGCTGCATCAGGCAGGTAGACCTTGACGGCGCCGTCGTCCACGCTGAAGCGCAGGTCTTGACCGGCCAGCGCCGGGTTGCTGCGCAACGCGGCGTCCACGCGGACAGCGACGATGGCATCGCTGCTGATGCGGACAAACACCGGTCGACTGTCCGTCGGCACATACAGCGACCAAGCCATGCCGCCTGCCTTGGTTGCCGGACGTGTGGCAACAATGGCTGCACGCCGATCACCAACATCAGCCCGAACGGTGGACCAGGTCTTGACACCCTCCAGACGCACCAAATCGGCCGTGCCGACCATCGAGTTCAGCGCCAACGCAGCCAGAAAGGCAGCGCCAGCACGTCGGGCAGTGGTCTCTTCGTGGTCGGAGTCCGGCGGGCGCAGCAGAGCCAGGTCGGCCAGCGTCTTGAACTTCTGACGTTTCTGAAAGAGCAGTTCCCCCTCACTGTCCAGCCAGCGCTGCGCAGCCTGTTGTTCGAAGCCGGCTGCAGCGCCGCGGTCGGCCAGCGCGGTGCGTGTGGTCAGTACCTGGCGCAGCAGCGTGGCCTGCACGGCATCGGCGGTTGTGGCGGGCGTGGCGATGCGCCCGGCATTGGCAAGTGCATCCTGCGCGGACTCCAGCTGGTCGGTGTCCAGGTAGGCCGCCGCGGCTTGCAAGTACATGCTGCGCGCTTTGTCGGGCGCGCCAATCTTCAGGTAGCCACCCGCCAGCATGTCTTTTTCTTCCTGGAGCGGCTGGTATGGCTCGCCGCGTTTGACCCGCTGCTCGGCGGTGTCGATGGCGTGCTCCAGCTGAAAGCGGCCATTGGTGATTCCGCCTGGGCCCCACTCACCGCGCTCGGCATACCAGCGCCCCAGCGTGGTGTGGAACCGCTGCATGGCCACCAGATCTTCACTCCGGTAGGCACCGGCCTTACCGACGAACAGCTCGTTGATCAGCTGGCGTTGGCGCTGACCGTTGGCGTCCAGCTGAGGTTGCCGGCCCAGCAGTGACAGCATGGAGCGCGACAACTCCAGGCGGGTCGGCCAAGCGGCGCGCAGCTCGGGCCGGAATTGGTATTCCTCGTAGCCCGGACAAATCCTCAGGCCCACCTCCAGGCGCCGCAGGGC
>JBEANV010000179.1:0-2941 GCA_041165285.1 Pseudomonadota bacterium
GTTGGCGCAATGCGCTGTATGCACACCTGACTGCGAGCCGGTGTTGATGACTGCAGTACCACCGGGGGTCGGGGCAAGGTTGAACGTATCGCCCGACACGTTGAGCGCGAAGTAGCGCGTGTTGGCGGTAAGTCCCGTGGGCAACGCACCCGTCGTGGTGAGCACAATGGAGTCACCGTTGACGATCCCGCCGCCCGTCCACGTCACAACGCCCGGCGAGGCAATCGTCATAGTGACGGTGCCGTTCTGCCACTCCAGAAACTCCAGCGTTGCCGTGCCACTGTTGTTGTAGCAGAACACGTCATAGTTCTGGAACGCAGCCGCAAGCGTGCCAAGACCCAACGAAAACTCTGCCGACGAAACAATGTCCCACGTCGCGCCGTTGTACAACCCCATCTGGTTGCCGATGTACGGGATGCAGTAGACCGTGGTGGCGCTGGTGATGTCCGTAGACGTGATGGGAACGCCGGTCAGCAGCGAAAGGCGGAATCCGTTGGCGGCATTTGCGCCACCCCCGCCACCACCCGTAGCGCCCGTGCCGCCGGTAGCGCCAGTGGCTCCCGTTGCCCCAGAGCCAGTCGCTCCCGTGGCCCCTGTCGCTCCAGTTGCACCGGCTGCACCAGTGGCGCCAGTGTCCCCGGTTGCCCCGGTAACGCCAGTTGCACCCGTGATGCCTGTCGCGCCAGTGGCGCCCGTTACTCCGGTTGCTCCCGCCGCCCCAGCGGGGCCAGTATCTCCCGTGGCGCCTGTAACGCTGGCACCCGTAGCACCCGTTGCTCCCGTCGTGCCGCCGCTGCCGGCAGGCCCAGTGGGGCCGGTAGCGCCCGCTATGCCGACCAGTGACGTGACGTTGCCGGCGTCGTCGACATAGGCGGGGGCGTTCTCGTCGCTGCTGGAGAACAACCCATAGCTGTTGGTCGTGGCCGACCCAGCCTCGGCGTTGGTCTGGATGGGGAGGTCAATTCGCTTGGCCATCAATCCACTCCCAACAGCAACCCGTTCACCAGCAAGACGCCATCAACCACGATTGTTTCCTTGAACAGACCCTGCTTGTAGACAGGAACCTCGAACGTCTCATCGACCGGGACGTAGTACGGCACCATGCCGCCAATCTGTGTTGTAGACGAACTTGTGTCTATTGCCAAGACAAGATCGTAGAGATCGTTAACGAAACGCCACAGGCGCGTGAACCACTCATGCCATGAGAAGAACACGCCCGGCCCTTGGTCTACCTTCTGCTGCGGCGACGGGGGCGGCGGGATTTTGACAAGAGCCATCAGGTCGGCGCCATGCGCAGTTTGTTGTAGAACACCTGGAGGCCGATCACTTGGTCGCGGCAGGCAGAGTAGAGGGCAATCGCACTGAGGCTCCACGCTGCCCAGTCTCGGACGGCAACGTCGGCACCCGAGGCAGCGGGGGCGGGACTGTTGCCAGACTTGCTGGCAGTTCCGGCAGACCCGCCTGCTTCGTCAATGGTGTCGTTGAGCAACTTGCCAACAGCAGGCACACGCATAGCAGCAACAGCAGCATCAAGCTCCTGAATACGCTTCGCCGAACGTGCCACCAGTCTGTCTCGTTCACGTCGTAACTCCTGTTGCTGGAGTTCAGCGGTTTCGCGTTCCCGCTGACGCTGCATTTCGATGCGGGCTTTTTCTTCCGACGCCTCGCGGTTCATTACCTCGATCTTCTTTGCCCACCGCACTTCGTCCCGGTGGAACTGCTGTGCCCGGCCGAAGCCGTATGCCCCCAACACTGCGAGCACGACACCGATGAGCACGTAGGGGGAGAACAGGCTCATCGCTTAACTCTTGGCGCCCGGCGCTTGGGGAAAGTTCTTCGGACTGGGTTTGCTGTCGCCCCAGAGGTACGCGGCAAGGCCGCCGAGGATAAGGCCAATGCCAGTGCCAACCTCCTGCGCATTGAAAGTGGCATGATTGACGATCACGTCGTAGCTGGCCAGCACAAGCACCCAGACGATGGAGATGGGCGTGAGAATGCGGCCGGTGTCGAAGTCGCCATTGCGGTCAGTAAGTGCGGTGCGCCACCAGTTCGGAAGAAGCGGGGGTGGGGCTTCCTGAACAGGCGGCGCAGCCTTCTTCATCTCAGGCGCAGGTACGGCACATTGATGTAACCGCTGACCATGCCGAGCAGCACGAGCAGAAGGATCACGCCGATGATGACGCGCAGAACCATGTTGATCGGCTCTGGTACGCCCATTTGTCCGACGACCCAGAACGCAATCCACCCAACCACCACCAGAATCAACAGCAGGAACAAGATAACAATGGGATTCATTTATTACTCCTTGTGTACTACTGCGCTTTTCTCTCGGACGCTGACTCGCGCAGGTCAGCGCCTAAGTCTAGGGTTATCTCGTCGGGCTTCTTGCTGCCCGGCCAGCACCCTCGCTATATCAACCTGCATCGAGCCCAGCTTCTCCTCGATCTTCTCCATCCTTCCGTTGAACAGCACCCGCTGCTCTCTAGTATTGGCGTCACGCTCCGTATCAGCCTTCACTGCCGACGCGTTCAGGTTCTCTAGGGTGAGTACTCGAGCCTCCATCGCTCTCGCCCATGCGAGAAACGGGATGCCGATGAACAGCACAATGCCGATGAAGTTCAGCACGTCGCCAACGGTCAACTGACGCACGAAGCGCCAACTGTGGTGACGTTCCTGTTGGGGGGGTGCGCGTCTAGTGGCCATTTAAGCGATCCAGAAAATCCACACGGCGCCACTGGCGCCATTGCCACCACGAATGGCCTGCGAGCCACCACCAGCACCGCCAGCGCCGTAAGCCGACGACGTGGATGGCGTTGCGCCACCGCCAGTTCCACCCGTAGCCCCCATGCCCCAGATGGTCGACGCTCCACCACCGCCACCACCAAACGAACCATTAGCACCCGCATCAGCACCAATGTAGCCGCCTGAACCGCCGCCACGA
>JBEANV010000180.1:0-3242 GCA_041165285.1 Pseudomonadota bacterium
ATTGCAGCACCGGCGGCAGGCCGAACGCCGCGATCAGCACCAGCCCGACCGCCAGTCCGAACACTCCCGGCCACACGCCGGGCGCCGGGAGATTGGTCTCCACCAGCCCGGCCAGCAGCACCACGAACACCTGGTGCACGGCCAGCCCGATCACGACGCCCAGCGCACTCGCCGCCATGCCGACCATGCCCAGCTCCAGCCCGTAGATGGCCGCGATGCGCCGTTGCGGCAGACCCAGCACCCGCAGCATCGCGCAGGCGTCCAGGTGGCGCGCAGCGAAACCCCGCGCCGCGATGCCCACCGCCACCGCCGCCAGCAGCGCCGCCAGCACGGCCACCAGTTGCAGGAATTGCCCTGCGCGGTCCAGCGTCTGGCGCATCTCGGGGCGGGCGTTGTCCATCGACTCGACCCGGGTGCCACGCAGGTGGTCGCGTTCGACGGTGGCGTCCACCCAGGCGACATAGCCGCGCACGGCGGCCTGCGCGGTGGCGCGCCGCTTCGTGTCGGAGGCGATCACCGCGAGCCGCCAGTTGACCCGGCTGGCGGGCTGGACCAGGCCGGTCGCGGCCAGATCGCCCTCGGCCAGCATCACGCGGGGCGCGAAGCTCATGAAGCCGGCGTCCCGGTCCGGCTCGACCCGCAGCACTTGCGCGATGCGCAGCCGGGCATCGCCGAGCAGCAGCATGTCACCGACCTGCACGGCCAGCGCGTCGAGCACGGCTGCATCGACCCAGGCGGTGCCGGCGGCCGGTCCCTGTGATTGCTCGCGCACCGGGCCGGTGGCACTGTCGCTGACCCCCAGCGTGCCGCGCAGCGGGTAGCCCGCAGACACCGCCTTGATCGACACCAGCTTCGAGGCACCGCCGCGCTCATCGGGCGCACGGGCCATGCTGGGAAAGCGCACGTTGCGGGCCGTTTTCAGACCCATCTCTCGGGCCGTTGTCTCGAAGCTGGCTGGCAGCGGCTGGTCGCTGGCGACGACGGCATCGCCGCCGAGCAGCGTGAGTGCATCCCGGGCGAGTCCGGCCTGCAGGCGGTCGGCAAAAAACCCGACGGCACAGATCGCCGCCACCGCCAACGCCACCGCGACCAGCATCAGCCGCAATTCGCCCGCCCGGAAGTCGCGCAGCAGTTGCCGCCAGGCCAGCCGCAGCACCGAGGGGAGGATGTTCGAGGCGGAGGGAGCGGCTGCGGCTTTGGCGTTCATCTCGCCAAGGTACACCACCGGGCTGTTCTCGGCTGAACGCTGTGTGCAAAGGCGCAGAATGTCCGTGACCGATCGCGGTGGTTCAATCGAGTTCACCATGCATACACACCCGCTGCCTCCCCTCTATCTGTCGCACGGCTCGCCGATGATCGCCATCGAAACGTCGCCAGCGTCGCAGTTCCTTGACCGGCTTGGCTCAACCATCGACCGCACGTTCGGGCGTCCCCGGGCAGCGGTGGTCGTGTCGCCGCACTCGTCGACGCGGCAGCCGATGGTGCTGGCGGGTGCACGCCATGAGGCGATCCACGATTTCGGCGGCTTCCCGGCCGAGCTGTACGCGCAGCGCTATGACGCGCGCGGCGACGCGCTGCTGGCGCACGAGGTGGCGCGCCTGCTGGGCGAGGCCGGTATCCCGACGCAGGCTGTGGACGCCAGCGGCCTCGACCACGGCATCTGGACCGTGATGAAACGCGCCTGGCCCGGTGCCGAGGTACCCGTCGTGCCGCTGACGCTCGTGCCGACGTGGACGCCGGCGCAACTGTGGGCGGCCGGTCGTGCGCTGGCGGCGCTGGCCGAGGACGGTGTCCTGGTCATCGGCAGTGGCGCGATGACGCACAACCTGCGGCGTTTCTTCGGCGCACGCACAGTGCCGGAGGGCCAGATCGAGCCGGATGTGGTGGCGTTCCAGGACTGGGTACATACCCGCGGTGCGGAGCGCGACTGGCCTGCATTGCTGGACTACCGCAAGCAGGCACCCGGCGCCGCGCTGCAGCACCCGACGGATGAACACTGGCTGCCCTACTACATCGCCGCGGGCGCCGGGGGCGAGGCGTCGCCGGCCGTGCGCATCCACGACAGCGTCGATGCCGGCGTGCTGGCGATGGACAGCTTCGCGTTCGGGCCACACGCGGGCGCACTGGCGGCGGCGCTGGCCTGAGCGGCAAGGCGCTGACGCAGCTCAACCGGGGTTGTCGATGTCGATGAAGCGGTGTTCGATGCCGAAGTGCGTGGCCAGGTGCGCGCCGAGCGCCTGCACGCCATAACGCTCGGTGGCGTGGTGCCCGCAGGCCATGAAGGCCACGCCGGTTTCGCGGGCGATGTGGGCCTGCGGCTCGGAGATTTCCCCGGTCAGGTAGACATCGGCCCCGGCGGCAATCGCTGGTTCAAACCAGGCTTGCGCGCCGCCCGTACACCAGGCCACCCGCCGGACTTCCCGGCCGTCGCCTGCGGCCACGACCGGTGCCCGGCCCAACCGCGTGCCGATCCGGGCCGCCAGCGCATCCAGCGTGCAGGGGCCATCGACCGGTCGGCCGACCACGCCCAGCGCCTTGTCGCCAAATGTGCCTTCGGCGACCAGACCCAGGCGGGCACCGAGCTGGGCGTTGTTGCCCAGCGTGGGGTGGGCGTCCAGAGGCAGATGGAACGCGAACAGGTTGATGTCGTGGCGCAGCAGTGCGGCCAGGCGCTGCTTCATCCAGCCGGTCACCCGGCCGTCCTGACCGCGCCAGAACAGACCATGGTGGACGAGGAGGGCATCCGCACCTTCAGCGGCTGCGGCCTCGATCAGCGCGAGGCTGGCCGTGACCCCGCTGACGAGGCGACGGACCTCGGCGCGCCCCTCCACCTGCAGCCCGTTGGGACCATAATCGGTGAACCGGGTCACCTCCAGGCACTGCTCCAGATAGCGGTCCAAGCCGGTTCGGTGTGCCACGTTTTCAGTCACTTTGTTGCTCCTTGTTCATGCGCAGGCTCTGGCTCGTATTCTCTCAAGCGGTCACGGTCGCTCTGGCCGTGGTCTTCGTGCTGGCCACGCTCAAGCCGCAGTGGATTGGCGCGCCCGCTGGCGGTGCGCCGGTGCAGTTGAACATTTCCCAGGCACCAGCCGCCGTCGCGAACGGCGCGTCCTCCAGTCCCGGCAGTTTCGCTCCGGCGGCGCGGCGGGCGTCTCCATCGGTGGTCAGCGTGGTGACCAGCGCGGCGGCCGATCCGAAGCGCAAGCCCAACCCGGCCGAACCGTGGTTTCATCGCTATTTTG
>JBEANV010000181.1:0-5183 GCA_041165285.1 Pseudomonadota bacterium
GCGGCGCGGGGATCGGCGAGATGAATCTGGTGCGGCGCCACCTGTCGGCGCTCAAGGGCGGCCGGCTCGCCGCGCTGTGCCACCCGGCGACGGTCCACACGCTGCTGATCTCCGACGTGCCGGGCGACGATCCGATCGACATCGCCTCCGGCCCGACCGTCGCCGACCCGACCACCTGCGCCGACGCGCTGGCGACGCTGGCGCGTTACCGGATCGCGCTGCCGGACGCGGTGATGGGGCGGCTGCGCAGCGGGGCAGTCGAGTCGGTCAAGCCCGGCGATGCGCGGCTCGCAGGGCACACCTGCACCATCGTCGCCGCGCCGCGTGCCTCGCTGGAAGCGGCGGCCGAAGTCGCCCGTGCGGCGGGCGTGACGCCGTGGGTGCTCGGCGACGACCTCGAAGGCGAAGCCCGCGCCATGGGCACGACGCTGGCCGGCCTCGCCCGGCAGACTGCACGCCACGGCCACCCGTTCGCCGCACCGTGCGTGCTGCTCAGCGGTGGCGAGAGCACGGTGACGCTGCCGACGGACGCCGCCGCTGCGGCCGAGTTGGGCCGGGGCGGGCGCAACGTCGAGTTCCTGCTGTCGCTGGGTGTCGCGCTGAACGGCGAGCCAGGTGTCTGGGCGCTGGCCGCCGACACGGACGGCATCGACGGGCTGGAGCCGATCGCGGGCGCCGTGCTGCACCCCGACACGCTGGCCCGCGCCTGGGCGGCGGGGCTGAACCCTCGCACCCACTTGGACCGGCACGACGGCCACGGCTTCTTCCAGGCGCTCGGCGATTCCGTCGTGACCGGACCGACGCTGACGAACGTCAATGACTTCCGGGCAATCCTCGTCACCCGCTGAACCGAACCAGCCGAGGCGCTTCAGTAGGCCGCATCCGGCAGACCGCAGAACGCATCCACCGGGCTGATCCCCGTGAACGCCTCCTCGCCCAGCAGCTTGCGCACCACCGCGTGCTGCACGGGCGAGGCCGCCGTGTAGGCGTTGACGACACAGGGCATCCGCGGCGCGTCGTAGAGGTAGTACGGCTGGCCGAACGACACCAGCGCACACGGAATCTCGTGCCAGAAACGGCGCATCGACCCCTTCCAGTCGCCGTGGACCCGCGCCCAGTCCAGGTAGATGTGCGACTGCGCCAGCAGCGACTCCTGCGCCAGCAGGTAGAGCACGAGGTCGGTGTCGGCGGGCGTCGGTGGCTGTGCAGGATCGAAGGTGCGCACTTCGAAGCCCTGCGCCGTCAGCAGCGCGGCGACTTCGAGTTCTTTCGGCGCTTGCCCGGCAAAACCACCGCGCGCCGGGTCGGTGACGACGACGATGCGGCGGTGTCGCTCCACGCTGAGCGGCAGCAGCCCGCGCACATCCTTCACCAGCGTCACGCTGGCACTGGCGACACGCTGCTCCACATCGAGGTGCGCCGGCTGGCGGACCACGGCGCGGGCGGTTTCCAGCGGCGGCAACAGCTCATCCAGCGTCTTGCGGTGCAGCCCCAGTGCCGCCTTCAGGCCGAGCACGCGGGTGACGGCTTCCTCGACACGCGCCTCGGTCAACCGGCCGTCCGACAGCGCCCGCATCACATGCCCGAAATCCGTCTCGAACGGGCTGGGGAACAGCAGCACGTCGCAGCCATTGGCGATCACCTCGGGGATGCACTCGGCCCGATCCGCCCAGGCCGACAGCCCCGCCATCCCGCTCGCATCCGACACGATCAGGCCGTTGAAGCAGAGTTCGCCACGCAGCAGGTTTTCATTGAGAAACCGCGATACGCACGCCGGCCGGTACAGCTCCAGCCCGCTCGCGCCATGTTCACGCGCACAGGCCGGCAGCGCGATGTGCGCCGACATCACGGTCATCAATCCGTCGTCGATCAGGCCGCGGTAGAGCCGCCCGAAGCGTTCGCGCCAAGCGGGCATGTCGAGCGGATTGACCGTCGTGACAAGGTGCTGGTCGCGGTCGTCGAAGCCCTCGCCCGGCCAGTGCTTGGCGGTGGCGGCGATGCCGTGGCGCTGGAAGGTGGCGACGTTGACGCGGGCCTGTGCAAGCACGGTGTCCGCATCCGACCCGTAGGAGCGCGTGGCGACGATGGCGCTGCGGAAGGTCGCGTTGAGATCGACGACCGGCGTGAAGGTCCAGTTGTAGCCCATCGCCCGCGCCTCGGCGGCGAGCACGGTGACCGCTTCCTCGGCCAGCGCGGTGGAGCCGGTCGCCGCCAGTCCGAGCTGGTTGGGCAGCGCGGTGCCGAACGGCAGGCCGATCGCGCCGCCCTCGATGTCACCGCTGATCAGCAAGGGAACCTCGCTGCGCTCGATCAGGCCGCGGGTGGCGCGCCAGCTCGCTTCAAGGTCCGTGCCGCCGAAGCGGGTGACACCGCCGACCGCGTGCCCCGCCAATGCGGCGACCGCCTCGGCGTTGTCCCCGTGGGCGGCGAGGTTGAAAAGCTGGCGCACCTTCTGCTCGGTGGACAGTGTGCGCAGCTTGCTCGCGACCCAGGCGATGGCCGCGTCATCGAGGTGGAACGGCGCCAGGCGCAACGAGTCGAGCGTGGAGGGGATGGTCATGGAGTTTCGCGGTGACACGCCGCAATGGCGCGGGCGGGCACAGCTTAGCCCCAGATCCACCGCTTGAGGATCCGCAGCAGCCAGCACCCGGCCAACCCCAGCAGCAGGCCCAGAGCGGCCAGCTTCACCCCCGACGCCAGCGTCACCAGCAGCGACACGGCCCCGTCCACCAGCGCTTCGGGTAGCCAGCCGCGTGGCCGGGCCGCGGCTTGCGCCGTCTCCAGCGCCTGCAGCGTCAGCAGGTTTTCCAGCACGTCGGCCAGCGGCAACGCCACGGCCGCCCGCGCCAGCCACCGTCCGGTTCGCGGTGCGGGGTAACGGGGTGCCGACACGTGCAGCGACAGCACCACACCCAGCATCACCAGCGCGGTGTACATCGGCACCATGGCCCACTGGTCCCATCGCATCAGCGACACCACTTCTGCGCCGCCCTCCCGTGACCAGCCGCGCAGCGCCTGGCCGAGGTTCCACCACGGATCGCGCGACAGGCCGAGTTGCAGGTCCAGCGCCAGCGCCAGGCCACGACCGGACGCCTCCCGCAACCCCAGTCCGCACAGCACCACCGCACTGAGCACCCACGCCAGCACCACCCAGGCCGGCAGACGCTGGCGCGGCAGCGGCGTGGCCTGGCCAGGACCGATCCGGGACTCCCTCGGATGCGCCGACTCGACCCGGACCCCGGGCGGCAACGGCACACGCTCCGGCCCCAGCACCTTCGCCCGCTCCAGCACCGAGGCATGCACGGGGATGCGGTCAAAGTCGAACTCGCGGTGAAAAACACCGACCAGTGCCCAGAATGGCCAGGAGGTCACCTCGCTGTGGAGCGTGCCGAGTGGATCGCCCTGGTGGCGGTCGAGCACCGCACGGTCGAGCAGCAACCCCTGGTCCAGCGCCTCGTGCGCCATCCACTGCAAGGCGAGGTTGGACAACCCATCCGAGCGGTAGCCGCCACCAACGTCCGCGTGCGCGCCGCGGAACCACACCTGCCGGAACGAGCGCCCTTCACCGAGCGGCTCGGTCGGGACGGTGTACACCCGCGGCTTGAACGGCCAGCGCAGTTCATCCAGCGCCAGCGCGTGGCGCACATGCCGAAAACCGGGCTTGACCGTCGGGTCGCTGCTGATCTGGGTGCCCAGCTTCAGGATCTGGGACATGCCCACCGTCTCGACGGTTTCCCACACCCCGATGAAATGCACCGGCATCTCGGTCTGCGCACACTGCGCACACTGGGCACGCAGGCTGGCGGCGGTGCGCCGGCGCTGCTTGCCGGGCACGGCGGGCAGCCGGTAGACCCGC
Source organism: Pseudomonadota bacterium (assembly GCA_041165285.1). Lineage (GTDB taxonomy): Bacteria > Pseudomonadota > Gammaproteobacteria > Burkholderiales > Burkholderiaceae_C > Sphaerotilus. Next base: position 3,857 of record JBEANV010000181.1, read on the forward strand.
AGCAGCGTCGGCATCAGGTTGTCGTGTTCCGGCCGCAACAGGCCGAACAGGTGGATCAGCCCGGACACCGCACGCACCGTGAACGCCCCGCGCGAGAAGCCGAACAGGAAGATGCGGTCGCCGGGCCGGTACTGGCGGGCCAGGAAGAGGTAAGCCTGCGCGACATTGGTCCACACCCCGTCGCCCCAGGCCAGCCCGCCAAGTCGGCGCAGGGTGTCCAGGGTCATCAGCCCGCCGATTTCATCGCCCTGGATCGATCCATCGGGCGTGCCGACGCCGGGGTCGTAGTAGCAGAGTTGCCGCGTGGCATCGCCATGGGTCAGCGCCTCGAACAGCTTGACGATGTTGGTGCGCCCCGGACCCGACTGCCAGACATTGCCCGTGCCATCACAGCAGACCACCAGGTTGCGGCTGGGTGCCGCCGCTTCGGTTTGACTCGACACCATCCTCAACCCCCGTTCAGCCCTGTTCACCCGCGCCGTCGGCGGATCAGAATTCGCCAGCCGCACCCCGGTCGAGCATGGCCCGGATCGCGTCGCGCACCCGGCCCGCCTCGGCCTTCAGCTCGGGCGGCAGGCGCCGGCCCATGCGGGTCATCATGTCCATGTTGAGCGTGTAGAGCCACAGCCCGTCGGCGCGCTCCATCACGGTGACACGGCACGGCAGGTAAGCGGCCATCGCGGGCGAGAAGTCGAGCATGCGCCGCGCGGTGGACGGATTGCAGTAGCTGTAGACCTTGAGGAAGGGCTGCACCTGGCCGGTGCGCGCCTCCAGTTCCTTCGACAGCGGCAGCTCGCCGACGGCGCGCAGGTTGTATTCGGCCGCCACGCTCGCGAAGGCCTGCTCGATGTGCTCGACCGTCACCCCTGGCGCCACGCGACGCTCCCAGGTCGTGGCCACGGCGATGTCACCGCCGCTGTCGACCCAGCGGTCCCACATCCGCAACGCCTCGGGGCCAGCACCGTCCTCCAGACTGGCCAGCGTCCGCAGCGAGCCGCAGCCGCTCAGCAAGACGGCCAGCAAGACTGCGAACAGGCAGGCGTTCCCGCCAGGCGTCAGGCGCATGGCATCAGGCCTCGACCGTGCGCCCGGTGATCCAGCGCTGGAGCTGCGCCGGCGCACTGTCGTCCATCACCAGCTGCTCGCGCCGGCACAGGTTGATCAGATTGCCCACCAGCCGGTAGGACAGGGTCGGCACATCATCCTCGCCGCGGCCGAACTCATGCCCGCACAGCAGCAGCCCGCGCAGCACCCAGTTGACCGATTCGCGGCTGACGTCGTGGCCCGTCTCGCGCAGTTGGTCGCGCACGCGCTTGCCGGTGTCGTT
>JBEANV010000182.1:0-6334 GCA_041165285.1 Pseudomonadota bacterium
GACGTGATGGCAGCCGCCGCGATGGTCGCCGAGGCGAGCGTGGCACTGAACGTGGTGGAGAGCGCAGCAAGCCTGAAGCGGCCGAGCGCACGGCGGAACGTGCCGCCGAGCGTCCTGCCGAGGCCCGTCCGGAGGGTGGCCGCGGTGGACGTGGTGAGCGTTCGCAGGACCGCCGCCCGGCCGAGGCGGGTGCCGAGGCGCCGAGCAGCGGCCGTCCGCCGCGTGAGCGCCGCCCGGCGCCGGAAGTGGCGGCGTTGGCGGTCGAGGATGTGCAACCCGGCTTCGAGGACACCGTGTCCCCGGCGCCTGAGGGCGAGAGCGCTGCGGCCCAGGCCGAGCGTGATGGCCGCCGCCGTCGCCGCGGTGGCCGTGGTCGCCGTGACCGCGACGATGCACGCACTGGCGAGAACGGTGCCGAAGCCGAAGGCACTGGCGCGGCGGCTGCCGTTGTGGCCGGTGATGCCGTGGTTGCTGCCGAGCCGGTCGCCGACGCTGCAGTGACCGCCGAACCGCGTGCCGAGGAGTCCGCCGAGGACGGCCGCCGCCGCCGCCGTGGCCGTGGTGGCCGCAACCGCGAGGATGCGCCCGCGGAGGCCGCAGCCGCTGACGCGGATGCCGTCGCTGTCGCTGTCGCACCGGTGGTCGACGCCGCACCGGTGGCTGCTGTGGTCGCCGCAGCGGCCGCGACAGTCGCAGTCGCTGTTGTTGCCGACGTGGTCGTGGCAGAGCCGGCGGTGGTCGCTGCGTCGGCGGTGGCAGAAGCCGTCGACGCTGTTGATGTGGCTGAGCTGGTCGCTGCACCGGTGGCTCCGGTGGTGGCGGTCGAGGTTGCCTCGGTCGCCGCCGTTCCGGTCGCGGAACCGGTGGTTGCCGAACTGGCTGCTGTGCCTGCTGTGGCTGCGCCCAGCTATGTCCTGCAGCTCGACGAGCTGGCTGGGGTCGCCCGTGGCGCCGGGCTGGAGTGGGTCAACAGCGACACCGACAAGGTGCGTGCGGTGCAGGACGCCATTGCCAGCACGCCGGCACCGGTGCGGCAGCCGCGCGAGCCACGCCCGGTGGTCGTGGTCGATGAAGGCCCGCTGGTCCTGGTCGAGACGCGCCGCGATCTGGCCAGCCTGCAATTGCCGTTCGAGACCACCGGCACCGAGTCCGCCGAAGCCTGATCGACCGAGACGGCTTCGTCTCGACGCCGCCCGGCCTTGCGCCCGGCGGCGTTTTTTTGCCTGCCTGCTCTCGTCCATGCCCGATCTGATGACGTCCGACCCGCTGCCCGTTCCTGCGGCGGATGCCGTGTTTGCGCTGCTGGACGACGCCAGCGCCCCGGCTGATGTGGCTGCAAGTCGCCTGTTCACGGGCTGGCTGGGGGAGCACCAGTGCGCCAACCCGGCGGATCTGGAGACCGTCTGGTCGGCTGCAGCGGCCAGCCTGGCCCGGGGCGAACACCTGCTGTTGCTGGCCGACTATGAATGGGGTGTCCGGCTGGCTGGGCTGGATGCGCCAACGGGTGCCTTGCGCCTGCTGCGTTTTGCGCACTGTGCGCGGCTCGCGCGGGACGAGGTCAGGGTCTGGCTGGCGCAGCAAGAGGGTGGTGCGGTGCCCGGCCCGGCCGGGGTCGTCGGCCTCACGCCGGACGACGATGCGGCCACCTACGCCGCCGCCGTCGCCGAGATCCACGCCCGCATCCGCGCCGGCGAGACCTACCAGGTCAACCACACGCAGCGCCTGCGCGGCCGCAGCGTCGGCACGCCGCTGGCGCTGTACCGGCGCCTGCGGGCAGCCCAGCCGGTGCCGTTCGGCGCGCTGATTGCCTTGCCGGACGACCACTGGGTCCTGTCGTGTTCGCCGGAACTCTTCGTGCGGCACCACGCCGGTCGCCTGGTCACCCGCCCGATGAAGGGCACGGCGCCGCGCCACGCCGACCCGGTGGCGGACCAGGCCAGCGCGGCCTGGCTGGCCCGGGACGTGAAGAACCGTGCCGAGAACCTGATGATCGTCGACCTGCTGCGCAACGACCTCGGCCGGCTGGCCACGGTCGGCAGCGTGCGTGTGCCGGCGCTGTTCGCGGTCGAGCCGTACCGGACGGTGTTCCAGATGACCTCGACCATCGAGGCCGACGTGCCGCCGCACACCGACCTGTCCGCGGTGCTGCGTGCGCTGTTCCCCTGCGGATCGATCACCGGCGCGCCCAAACACCGCACGATGTCGCTCATCGGCCAACTCGAATCCTCGCCCCGCGGGCTGTACACCGGCGCGATCGGCTGGCTCGCTGGGCCGGACACGACCGACCGTGCGGCTGGCCGGGTGATGGGGGATTTCTGCCTGTCGGTGGCGATCCGCACGCTGGATCTGGGGGCCGCCGATCCGCGCGACGACACGCGGTCGGTGGTGGTGGGCGTGGGCGGCGGGATCGTGCTGGACTCGGTGGCCGCGTCGGAAGCGGCGGAGTGCCGCGACAAGGTTCGCTTTCTGACCCGCACGGATCCCGGCTTCACGCTGTTCGAGACGCTGCGGGTCGAAGGCCGCAGGGCATGCCGCTTCGAGGCCCATCTGGCGCGGCTGCTTGCCAGTGCGGCCGCGCTCGGATTCACTGCTTCGGCGTCTGCCGTGCGGGCGGCGGTGGATGGCGTGCTGGCCTCCTTCCCGGCCGATCCGGCGCAGGTGGCTCGCCTGCGTGTCGATCTGTCGCACGGTGGCGCCGTGGGCTGCCGCAGCGGTGTGCTGACTGCGTTGCCAGACGGTCCCGTGCGCCTGATCCGGCCGACGGGCCGGGTGCCAAGGCAGGAAGCGGCGCTGCTCGGCCACAAGACCTCCCTGCGCACGGCCTATGACACTGCGGTGCGCGAGGCCGAGTCGCAGGGTGCGTTTGACCGCCTGTTCGTCAATGCCGAGGGCGCCTTGACCGAAGGGGGGCGCAGCACGTTGCTGGTGCGGCTGGATGGGCAGTGGACCACGCCGCCGCTGTCGGACGGCGTGCTGCCCGGTGTCATGCGGTCCGCGCTGATGGCCGATCCTGCCTGGGCGGTGACCGAGCGGACGCTCTGGCCGGAGGATCTGGACCGCGCCGAGTCGCTGGCGGTGTGCAATGCGCTGCGTGGGATGTTGCCGGCGGTGCTGGTCAGTCCCGAGCCCGTGGGTAAACCCGATCCCTCATCAAATCGCCGTTAAAAAAGTCACGAGTCCCGATACATTACTCGGCACTACGAACACAGGCGCCTCCGCAGTTCCCCGGTTCAGATGGACCAAGGCAGCGTGAATGGCGTAGAGGAGATGCGATGTCGAGGCGATGGTGGAGCTGCCCGGTCTGCACGCTGCTGGGTCTGGTCGGACTGGCCCTGCTGGCTTGGCTGCTGCTCGGGGGTGGGGATGGCAAAGCTGACGCGGTGCGCCAGCGCACCGAGGCGGATGCTGCCCAGGTTCTCAGTACCGCCGGGTTTTCCTGGGCAAGTCTCAAGATCGACAACGAGGTCGGCCGCATCGTTGGCGATGCGCCGTCGGTGGCGCAGCGGGCGGCGGCCTACGCCGCAGCCAATGCCACCCTGCTCCCGATGATGGGGGTGCCCGGCGTGTTTGCGCGTCTGGAGGATGGCCAGTCCTCCCCGGCGCTGGCGCTGCCCGAGGTTCCAGCCGCGGCGGTGCCTGCGTCCGGGCCGCTGACGGCCGAGGACTGCCAGGTCGCGATGGCGCGGGTGCTGGAGTCGCGGCAGATCCGTTTCAAGCTCTCGTCGGCGGAACTGGATCCGAGCAGCATTCCACTGGTGGAACAGCTGCATGGCCTGTCTGCACGCTGCCCGCAGGCCCGCATGCGCGTGGACGGCCACACCGATGCCCAGGGCGATGCTGCGGCGAACCTGAGGCTGTCGCAGCGCCGGGCGCAGGCCGTCGTCAATGCACTGGTCAAGCGGGGCATGGAGGCGAACCGCCTGCAGGCGCAGGGCCATGGCGAAGAGCAGCTGCTGGACCTGGGCAACACGCCCGAGGCGCACGAGCGCAACCGCCGCATCGAGTTCCACCTGGCACCCAAGGCGCCGTGAGCGCCGTTGCCCTGCCCACCCACACCGCGGAGAGACCACCATGTACCTGTTGAGCCAGTTGTGGCTGTACCTCTTGCTGGCCTGCCTGGCCGGCCTTGCCCTCGGGCTGCTGTTGAACCGGATCTGCCAGCAACGCCGCTACACCGCCCAACTTGACGCGCTGCAAGCCCAGCACCGCGACGACCGGGCCCGTTCGGACGCCGTTCTGGCCGGTCTGCGCAGTGAGCATGCGCTGACGCTGGAGGCCGCGGGCGCCGATCGCTTGGCGCTGCAGTCCCGGCTGGACGCACTGGATACCGAACGCCGCGTGACCGGCGAGCAGGCGCTGTCGCTGAGCGCCAATGTCGATGCGTACCGCGCAGCGGGTCAGGGGCTGGACGCGGAGGTGGAGTCGTTGCAGGGCCGCATCGTTGCGCTGCAAGGCGAGCTGGAGCAGGAGCAGCAGGTGCGTGGCACCGAGCGTTCGACGCTCGAATCGCAGATCGATGCACTGCGCCAGGACCACCAGTCGTTGCAGACCGCCTATGAGTCGCGCATCGCGCTGCTCAACACCGAGACCAGCCGCGCGGTCCAGCTGACCGACCAGCTGGCCGATCTCCAGTCGCGCCACACTGCGCTGGAAGCGACCCACCACACGGTGCTCGCCCACCAGGCCGACGTGGCCAAGGAGGCCTACGCGGCCTTGGTGCTGACCCAGGGTGAGCGCGACACGGCCGCCGCCGCGCTGGAACAGCAGCGCGCGGATCTCGTGGCGCAACGCGATCGCCAGATCGGCGAACTGCAGACGGCGCTGGGTGATCAGGAAACGGCGTGGCGCCAGGCAGAGCGCCAGATCCAGGAATTGCGCGATGCGCAAGCCGCAGGCCAATCGGCTGCCCTGCTGCGCGAGCAGGCGATCCAGCAGGAACTGGCGATGACCCAGTCGCGGAGCCAGGAGCTGGAGGCTGAGCTGCGCGCACTGCGCCTCACGCTGGCTGAAAACGACGAGCAACTCGCCACGCTGGGCGCCCGGCTGCAGGCCGAGCGCGAACAGCAGCAGCAGGCGCAGGCCCGCATCGCCGAGCTGGCGCTGCGGGTGCCACCGTCCGCGTCGGCCCCCGCCGCAGCGGTGGTGGTGCGGCCAGCGGTGTCGGCTGCCGCGACCATCACCAGTGCCGAGCTGGAGCGGCTGGTGCTGGCAGCCGGCGCCGGGCAGCAGCCCGCGCCGGTCGAGATCGACCACCAGCCGCCCGACGATCTGAAGGTCATCGACGGCATCGGCCCGGTCAACGAGCGCTGGCTGCACGCACAGGGCGTGCGCTACTTCTGGCAGATCGCGAGCTGGTCGCCGGCCGAGCTGGCGTGGGTGGCGCTCCACCTGCCCAACTTCGGTTCCCGTGTCTACCGCGAGAACTGGATCGCCCAGGCTGCGCGTCTGGCCGCCCGGCAATCGTCAAAGGGCTGATCAGCTTCCCAGCCGCTCCAGCGCCCGCAGGTAGGGCGCGTGGTGCATCAGGTCGTCCCACGGAATCGGCGGCGTCTGGGGCAGCAGCGCCAGGCGGCGCGCTTCGCTGTCCGGGCTGGTCTGCCATTCGCCACGCTCCAGCGCGGCCGTCAGTCCGTCAAGCAAGTCATCGACCGCCCGGCCACCGTCGAGCGACTGGTTGCACAGCAGCACCATGTCACAGCCAGCCGCCAGCTCCAGCACGGCCGCTTCGCTGTAGCTCAGCACATCGCCATTGCGCACGCCCGGCACACGCCGCGCCCCTTCCATGCTCAGGTCATCACTGAACACGACGCCGGTGAAGCCGAGCCGCTCGCGCAGGATGTCGTTCAGCCAGCGCGTCGAGTAGCCGGCAGGGCGCTTGTCCACTTTCGGATAGATCACATGCGCTGGCATCACGCTGGTCAGGCTGGTCGAGAGCCATTCATACGGCCGCGCATCGTCCGCGAGGATGGTGGTCAGCGTGCGCGTGTCCCGTGGCACGGCGACGTGGCTGTCGGCCTCTGCCCAGCCGTGGCCGGGGAAGTGCTTGCCGCAGTTGGCCATGCCGGCCTGCAGCAGGCCGTGCATCAGGCAGCGCGCCAGCGTGCCGACGACCCGTGGGTCGCGGTGGAACGCACGGCTGCCGATCACGCCGCTGCGGCCGTGGTCGAGGTCGAGCACCGGCGTGAAGCTCAGGTCGACGCCGCAGGCGCGCAGCTCGGCGGCCAGGATGTAGCCGGCGGCGGTCGCCATGTCGCAGGCGGTCATCGCACCGTGGCCCGTACCATGGCGGCCATCGTCCATCCAGCGTTCGCCCAGCGTACGCATCGCGGGCAGG
>JBEANV010000183.1:0-5133 GCA_041165285.1 Pseudomonadota bacterium
GTGGCACCAGTCCCAGCTCCGGGTGCTGCCAGCGCAGTAGCGCCTCGGCGCCGACGATGTGGCCGGTGCGCAGATCGACCTTGGGCTGGTAGTGCAGCACCAGCTCGTCGCGCTCGATGGCGCCGCGCAGCTGCGTCTCCAGCAACAGCCGCTCCACCGAGACGGTGTTGATCTTCTCGCTGTAGAACTCGACGCCGTTGCGTCCGCTGGCCTTGACGTGCTGCATCGCCACCCCGGCGTTGCGCAGCAGCGAGGCATCGTCGGTGCCGTCGTCGGGGAAGATCGAGATGCCGATGCTGGGCGTGAGGAAAACATCCTGCCCATCGACGTGGAACTTGAGCGACAGGGCATCCAGCACCTGGCGCGACACCCGGCTGGCCGCCTCGGGCGAGGCGATGTCGGGCATCAGCAGCGCGAACTCGTCGCCACCCAGCCGCGCAAGGAAGGGCGCATCACCCATCCGCTGGCCGAGCAGGCTGTGGGTGGCGCGGGTCGTCTGGCGCAGCCGCTCGGCCACGGCCACCAGCAGCAGATCCCCCGTGCCGTGGCCCAGGGTGTCGTTGATCTGGCGGAAACGGTCGAGGTTCAGGTGCAGCATCGCCAGCGTGCAGCGGCTGTAGCGGGCGCGCACCAGCCCCGCCTTGAGCTGCTCGACGAAGACACGCCGGTTCGGCAGGCCGGTGAGCGGGTCATCGTTGGCCAGGCGGTCCTGGTAGACCTTGAAGGCCAGGCTGTTGCGCACGCGGATCTTCAGCTCGCTGGCGTCCACCGGCTTGGACAGGAACTCGGTCGCACCCAGTTCCAGCGCACGCAGCTTGCTGGCCGGGTCGCTGGCCGCCGTCAGCACGATGACCGGCGTGTAGCGCAGCCGCTCGTCCTGGCGGATCAGCTGCAGCAGGTCGAAGCCGTTCAGCTCCGGCATCATCAGGTCGAGCAGGATCAGGCCCGGTCGGTGGGTGCGGGCGGTCTCCAGCGCCAGCCGGGGGTCGTGGACCGCGACGAAGCGGGTGTAGCCGGCGTCCTCCAGATAGGCCTGGGCGACGTCGGTCATCATGGGCTCGTCATCGACCATCATCACGGTCACATCCGACAGGGTCGGAGCGGACGAGGCGGAAGGAGCAAGGGCAGGCTGATGCGGTGCAGACATGCGTCGGCTCTCAGGCTAGGGTGGCGGCCACGGTGGCCTCGCCATCGGGCACCACGATCCGGCTGGCGAGGGCCTGGATCTGGCGCAGACTGCGCTCCAGACCGGCCCGCTCGCCGGCACGGGCCAGGCGTTCGAATTCTCGGGCTGGCTCGAAGAAAACGTCGAAGCCGACGGTGCCGCCTGCGCCCTTGAGCCAGTGCGCCAGATCGGCCAGATCGTCGATGCGTCCGTCGTCGAGCGCCAGCTGCATCGCCGCCAGCTTGGCCGGCAGCGTGCGGCCGAAGGTGCGCACCACGCGCGCCAGGCGCGGGTGGTTGGCCAGGCGGGAGACGATCGGCTCGCCAGCGGGTGCCGGAGTCACCTCCACCCACTCGGACGCAGGCGCCGCGGCCCCCACCGGCAAGGTCACCGCCACGGGCTGGCCATCCAGCCGCACGGCCAGCTCGGCCAGCAGCACGTCGATGTCCACCGGTTTGGTCAGGTAGCCGGAGAAGCCGGCGGATTCGATCTCGCGCTCGAAGCCCTTCATCGCGTTGGCGGTCAGCGCCAGCACCGGCAGCGTGCAGCCGCGCTCGCGCAGCATGCGGGTGGCCGTGTAGCCGTCCATCACGGGCATGTTCACGTCCATCAGCACGAGGTCCGGCGCCTCGCGCGCCACCACGTCCAGCGCCATGGCGCCGTCGTGCGCCTCCAGCACGGTCAGTCCGACCGACTCCAGCACCAGCCGCACCAGCTCGCGGTTCTCGGCACCGTCGTCCACCACCAGCACGCGGCCGGACTCGAAATGCCAGTGGACCGCACCTTCGGCGGCCTGCACCCGCTGGGTCGCCGCCAGCGCGGCCGGTGCCAGCCAGGCAACGCCGTCGAGCGCACCGGTGTCCAGCGTGACGTGGAAGGTGCTGCCCTGCCCCGGCGTGCTGCTGACGGTCACGTCGCCACCCAGCGCCCGCGCAAAGCGCCGGCTGATCGCCAGGCCCAGCCCGGTGCCGCCGAACTGGCGCGTGGTGGACGCCTCGGCCTGGACGAAGGGCTCGAAGATCGCGTCGAGCTTGTCGGCCGGGATGCCGATGCCGGTGTCGGCGATGTCGATGCCCAGGTGCGGCACGCCATCGTCGGCCCCCGGCACCATGCGCAGCGTGACCGTGACGCTGCCTTGCAGCGTGAACTTCAGTGCGTTGCCGATCAGGTTGGTGACGATCTGGCGCAGGCGGGCCGGATCGGTCAGCACCTCGGCGGGCAGCGCCTCGGGGAAGGCCACGACGAGCTGCACGCCCTTCTCCTCGGCCCGCAGCCGCATGATGTCGGCCACCTCGTGGACCACCTGGTGCGCCGCACAGGCCACCCGCTCCACCTCCATCCGCCCAGCCTCCACCTTGGACAGGTCCAGGATGTCGTTGATCAGCGCCAACAGATGCCGCCCGCTGCCGAGGATGGTGTCGAGGTGGCGGCGCGTGTCCTGCGGGTTGTTCTGCCAGCCGCGGCGCAGCAGCTCGGCGAAGCCCAGGATGGCGTTCATCGGCGTGCGGATCTCGTGGCTCATGTTGGCCAGGAAGTCGCTCTTGGCGCGGTTGGCCGCTTCGGCCTCGTCGCGGGCCAGGCGGAGCTGGACTTCCTTTTCCTCCAGCGTCGTCACGTCGTCCAGGCTGATCAGCGTGCCGGCCGCCGGGCCGCTGCCACCCATGACGGGCGAGACGTTGACCATGAAGGTGCGGGCGCGCCCCCCGGCGTCGGTCAGGTGCATGAGCACGTTGCGCCGCGACTGGCCATCGGTGAGCACCTCGTGCCACGGCGTGTCCGCGTGGGCAGGCAAGCTCGGCTGCAGCCAGGCCAGATCCGCCACCGGAATCTGGAACAGGTCATCCGGCTCCTTGCCGACCACCTCGCTGAACGTGCGGTTGGCCAGCATGATGCGGCCGGCCCGGTCGACGATCATCAGGCCCTCGGCCAGGGTGTCGTAGGCCGCGCGCACACGGCCCGGGATGACCTTGGACGGGTCCAGGTGGCGCAGCATCCGGCGCAGATAGAAATAGAACAGCCCGAAACAGCACAGCGCCGTCACGCCCACCAGCAACTCGGTCGAGCCACGCCAGGCGTGCCAGTCCGCCAACCCCGGCAGCGGATCGAACTGCAGCTCGGCCATGCCCCATGCCGCAGCGCCTTGCATCAGCTGCAGGCGCAAATGGGTGTCGGTGGAGTGGGCGGCATCGGCGTCGGCGGTCGGGTCGGCCACGGGGGTGCCGGCCTGCAGGTGCAGCACGCCGTCGGCGCGGCGCAGAGTGACCGCGCGCAGCCCCGGGTTGCGCTGCACCACGAAGTCGAGCACCTGCTGGAGCCGGCCGCGGTCCTCGTCGCCGAGCATCGCCATGCTGCTGACGGCGACGGTCTCGGCCAGCGTGACACGGGCAGACCGCACCGCACCGTCGCGGTCCGGCACCAGCCCGGCAAACTGGGCCATCAGCAGCACACTGACCACCAGCGAACTCAGCCCCAGCGCCAGATGGAAACGCGAGGACAGGTGTTTCAGGCGGAACTTCATGCGTGCGTCTCCGGCAATTCAGGGGCGTTGGGCAGTCCGCCTGTCGGTCGGACCAGCAGGCGGCGGGCCTTGCTGAAGAGCTTCTCGATCGGGTCGTCGCCCCCGTAGTCGTCGTCCTCGGCACCGTCCGAGCCAGCCAGGCCGCCCGGGGCGCGGCGCATCTCGGCCAGCACGGGCAGCGGGTCCATCCCTGCCCAGGCCGGCACCACCGACATCAGGCTGGTCATCAGCACGCCACCCCGCACCAGCCAGATCACGTAACCAACCGACAAGCCGGTGGACACCAGCGCCGTCGAGGCCAGCGACACCATTCCGGCGTGCTGGGCGTCGGCCACCTCCTGGCGCAACTGGTCCAGCTGCTCCGCCAGCGAGTTGCCGGAACGTGCGCCCCACAGATCGAGTTCCGTCACCAGACGCCGGGGCGACTCGGCACTTTCGGAGGGCAGGTCCAGCGCCGGCTCGACCCGCTCCGCCGGCTCCACCGGGCCGACCCGCTCGGCCGCCGTGCGCGACACCGCCGCAGCGACGTCACCCGCACGCCCGCCACCGGCATTGGCGCCACCCGTGCCACCCGCGCTGTTGGCAGCGCCCTGGCCCAGTCCCAGCCCGGCATCCCCCGCCGACTCGGCCGCTGCCTGCGCCGGCATCAGGGCCGGATCGCTGCGGCGAGGGCTGGCAGCCGCCGCGGCAGCGCTGTTGGCGGTGCTGTCGCCCGCGGAGGTCGCAGCCGACGCCTCTCCCGCGCCCAGTGCCGTCAGGGTCAGCGCCGTCGGGGTCGAGGTCGAGCTGGAGCCGTACCGCTCCAGCGCCGGCGAGCCGACCCGCACTTCCGACAGGCCATCACTCAAGCGCAGCGCATAGAGCGCCGCGGTGCTGCCCGCAGGCGCCACCCAGACCACCTGCGCCGCATCCAGCTCCGCCTGCGTGAACCCCTGCACCGCCGTCCCCGGCGCCGTCGCCCGCTCGAACTGGCCGCCTTCCACCGTGTCCACGCGGTAGGTCAGCGCCGTCGTCGGCGTGTCCGGATCGCTGGCCTGCAGCACCAGCGTGACCGCGCCGTCGGTGACCAGCAGCACGTTGCGGGTGACCACCGGCGCCTCGTTGACATCCATGACGGTGATCTGCAACGCCTGCTGCGCCGTCAGCGCACCATCGCTGACCTCGACGGTCACGTCGTAGCGGTTGTCGCGGTTGGCGTCGGCGGGCTGCTCGCGGTCTGGCGCCTGGCGGAAGGACAGCGCGCCGGTGGTGGCGTCGATCTGGAACAGCGCCGCATCGGCGCCTCCCACGACGGCGTAGCGCAGCGGCGCCAGGGTGTCGATGTCCGCCCCGACCACTGTGGTCACCTCGGCCGTGTTCTCGGCCACATCGAGTGTCAGCACCGCCGCGCCGCCGCCACTGAAGATGCGCGGTGCATCGTTGAGCGCCCGCACCGGCAGCGAAACGGCCA
>JBEANV010000184.1:0-3457 GCA_041165285.1 Pseudomonadota bacterium
AAGAAGGCCTGGCGCTGCGCGGCACCTTCGTGATCAACCCGGACGGCGTCATCAAGACCGCCGAGATCCACTCGAACGAGATCGCCCGTGACGTCAAGGAAACGCTGCGCAAGCTGAAGGCCGCCCAGTTCACCGCCGCCCACCCCGGCCAGGTCTGCCCGGCCAAGTGGAACGAAGGCGCTGCGACCATCACCCCGTCGCTGGACCTCGTCGGCAAGATCTGATCCTTCCCGACTGCCCCCCACCGCCCTGCCCTGAAAGTCACCCATGCTGGACGCTACCCTCAAGACCCAGTTGAAAAGCTACCTCGAACGCCTTGTGCAGCCCATCGAGATCGTCACCTTCACCGATGACACCGAACACTCGAAGAAGCTGTTGGCGCTGGTGGACGATGTGGCGTCGGTGGCACCTGCAGGGTGGCTGGCGGTCAGGGCCGGGGCGGTATCGGGCGAGCGGGTGCCCTCGTTCCAGATCACGCGGGCGGGCGCCAACACTGGCGTGCGCTTCGCTGGGCTGCCGATGGGCCATGAATTCACGTCGCTCGTGCTCGCCCTGCTGCAGACCAGTGGCTACCCGCCGAAGGTCGAGGCCGCGCTGGTCGAGCAGATCAAGGCACTCGACCCGGGGCAGGATCTCGTCTTCGAGACCTACATGTCCCTGACCTGCCACAACTGCCCGGACGTGGTGCAGGCGTTCAACCTGCTGGCCGCGCTCAACCCGAAGATCCGCCACACCGCGATCGAAGGCTCGATGTTCCAGGCCGAGATCGACGAGCGCCAGGTCATGGGCGTGCCCTGTGTCTACCTGAACGGGCAGATGTTCTCGTCCGGGCGGATGGAGCTGGCCGAGATCCTGGCGAAGATCGACACCGGCGCCGCAGCCCGCGAAGCCGCGAAGATCACCGCGCAGGCGCCCTACGACATGCTGATCGTCGGCGGTGGCCCGGCGGGTGCGGCGGCGGCGATCTACGCAGCCCGCAAGGGCATCCGCACCGGGGTCGCGGCCGAGCGGTTCGGCGGGCAAGTGCTGGACACGATGGGCATCGAGAACTTCATCTCGGTGAAGGAAACCGACGGCCCGAAGCTCGCCGCCGCGCTGGAGCAGCACGTCCGGCAGCACGACGTGGACGTGATGAACCTGCAGCGCGCCACCGCGTTGATCCCGGCCACGGAACCCGGTGGCCTGATCGAGGTGAAGCTGGAGAACGGCGCGAGCCTGCGCAGCCGCAGCGTCATCATTTCGACCGGTGCCCGCTGGCGGCAGATGAACGTCCCCGGTGAAGACGAGTACCGCAACAAGGGCGTGGCCTACTGCCCGCACTGCGACGGGCCGCTGTTCAAGGGCAAGCGCGTGGCCGTGATCGGCGGCGGCAACTCGGGCGTGGAAGCGGCGATCGACCTGGCCGGCATCGTCCGCCACGTCACGCTGATCGAGTTCGACAAGCAACTGCGCGCCGACGCCGTGCTGCAGAAGAAGCTGCACAGCCTGCCCAACGTGACGGTCATCGTCTCGGCGCTGTCCACCGAGGTCCACGGCGACGGCCAGAAGGTCAACGGCCTGAGCTACAAGGACCGCACCGACGACACGCTGCACCGCGTGGACCTCGAAGGCATCTTCGTGCAGATCGGCCTGCTGCCCAACAGCGACTGGCTGCGCGGCACGGTGGAGCTGAGCGGGCGCGGCGAGGTGATCATCGACGACCGGGGGCAGACCTCCGTGCCGGGCGTGTTCGCGGCGGGGGACGTGACGACGGTGCCGTACAAGCAGATCGTCATCGCGATGGGGGCCGGATCGACCGCGGCGCTCAGCGCGTTCGATCACCTGATCCGCAGCAGCGCGCCGGCCTGACAATGCCGGTTTTGCAACCTCTGCCGGAGCCACCGTCATGCAAGGCGACACCCAAGTCATCGCGTACCTGAACGCACAGCTCAAGAACGAACTCACCGCCATCAACCAGTACTTCCTGCATGCGCGGATGCTGAAGAACTGGGGCCTGATGAAGCTCGCCAAGCACGAGCACGAGGAGTCGATCGAGGAGATGAAGCACGCCGACAAGCTCATCGAGCGCGTGCTGATGCTCGAAGGGCTGCCCAACCTGCAGGACCTGGGCAAGCTCTACATCGGCGAGAACGCGGTCGAGACGCTGCACTGCGACCTGAAGATCGAGATGGCCTCGCACCCGCTGCTGAAGGAAGCCATCGCCCACTGTGAAAGCGTGCGCGACTACGTGTCACGCGACATCCTGCTGTCCATCCTCGACGACACCGAGGAGCACATCGACCACCTGGAGACCGAGATCGGACTGGTCGCGCAGGTCGGCGAGCAGAACTGGCTGCAGACCCAGATCGGCGGCGCCTGACGGTTCGGTTTCACCACAAAGACCACCACGGACGAGGGGCTTCAAGCCCCTTTTTCACGTCCATTAACAAGAATGATTCTTGTTTTCGTTATTATCCACCCGCACACCGTTTGCACATCGTTCGCACACCACCCCTCTACCGTCCAGCAGGTTCCACCATGATCGTCTGCCTCTGCAACCGTGTCAGTGACCGCGACATCCGCCATGCCGTCGAGGTGCGCGGCGTGCGCGACTTCGAGGTGCTCAAGGATGTGACCCGCACGGCGTCATGTTGCGGGTGCTGCCAGGACTGCGCCCGCGAGGTGTTCGATGCGGCGTGCCAGCGCCAGGGCCAGCCGGCCGTCCCCCACTGAACCATTGCCAACGCCCGGAAGGCCCGCCTGCCCATGACCGTGACCCTGCCCAAGCGCCAGTTCCTGCAACTCGGCGGCCTCGCCCTGCTCGCCGCAGCCACCCCATGGGCCGCAGCCCAGACCCGCCCGGCGGCCGACACCGCCGCCGTGGTGCAGCACCACGCCGCGCTGGTCCACGCCGCCTACAGCGACACGCTGGCCGCCGCGCAAGCGCTGCAGGTCGCCATCGCCACGTTCACCGCCGCGCCCTCGACCGAAGGGCTGGACGCCGCCCGCAAGGCTTGGCTGGCCGCCCGCGAGTTCTACGACCAGACGGACGCCTTCCGCTTCTACGGTGGCCCGATCGACGATGACAAGGGCCCGGAAGGCCGGATCAATGCGTGGCCGATCGACGAGTCCTACATCGACGCGGTGCAGGGCAAGCCCAAGGCGGGACTCGTCAACAACCCGAAGGTCCAGATCACCAAGGCCAACCTCGCCAAGGCCAACGAGCGCGGCGGCGAGGAGAACATCAGCACCGGCTGGCACGCGGTCGAGTTCCTGCTCTGGGGCCAGGACCGCAGCACGACCGGCCCCGGTGACCGCCCCTTCGAGGACTACCTCGACGGCAAGGCGCCCAACGCCGACCGCCGCCGCCAGTACCTGACGGTGGTCACTGCGCTGCTGCTGGATGACTTGGCCGGGCTGGTGCGGGCCTGGGCGCCGGGTGAGCGCAACTACCGCAGCCGCTTCGAGAAGGGCGGCC
>JBEANV010000185.1:0-4033 GCA_041165285.1 Pseudomonadota bacterium
GGGTCGAAGCGGCGCGAAGGCGCTCTAGTTTTGGCAGCATTCTAAGGGGGTTGTAAGGTGTTGAGTCAGCAGGGGATTGCCAAGCATCTTGACTTGAGTCAGCAGGCGGTGAGCCAGTTGATGAGCGAGATGGGTATCGACTGGAAAACCTCGACGCTGAACGAGATCCGCGTGGCGTACATCCGGCGGCTGCGGGAGCAGGCGGCTGGGCGGGCGGCGGTGGGCGACCTCGATCTGGCCGGCGAGCGCGCGGCGCTCGCCAAGGCGCAGCGCGAGCGGATCGAAATGCAAAACGCGGTGACGCGCGGCGAGCTGGCGCCGGTGGTGCTGATCGAGGAAGTGCTGACGAAGGCCGCGTCGAAGATCGCCGGCATCCTGGAGGCGATCCCCGGCATGATTCGCCGCCGCGTGCCGCTTTTGACGGCCGACGACATCGGCCTGATTGCGGGCGAGGTGGCCAAGGCGCGCAACCGCGTGGCGGCGATGTCGCTGGCGGATCTGTCCGATGATGAGAGTGCAGACGTATCGACACCGGCCACGCCGCCGGCGGCGATCGAGGACGGCCCGGATGGACCTCTCTGAGCACACCCGCTTCGTCATGCCGGCGCTGCAGCAGCATCTGCAGCACGGCCTGGCGGCGTTCGGGGTGCCGGAGCCGATGTCGCTCGACGAATGGGCGCGCGAGCACTTCTACCTGTCGGCCGAATCGTCCTACGTCGAGCAGGAATGGACGCCCTGGTGGTTTCAGCGGCCGATCATGGCCTGCATCAGCAACGACGACATCCGCGAGGTGGATCTGCGCAAGTCGGCGCGGGTCGGCTACACCAAGATCCTGCTGGCCGCGCTCGGTTACTTCGCGCAGCACAAGCGGCGCAACCAGGCGCTGTGGCAACCGACCGACGACGACCGCGACGAGTTCGTCAAGACCGAACTCGACCCGATGTTGCGCGACGTGGCGGTCATGGAAACCGTGTTTCCCGCCTACCTCAAGCGCGACAAGGACAACACCCTGCAGGCCAAGAAGTTCCTCGGCTCGATGGCACACCTCAAGGGCGGCAAGGCGGCCAAGAACTACCGCCGCATCAGCGTCGACACCGCCTACCTCGACGAATACGACGCCTTCGACGCCAACATCGAAAAGGAAGGCGACCCGGGCACGCTGGCCATCAAGCGCATCGAGGGCGCCACCTTCCCCAAGCTGGTGGTCGGCACCACGCCGAAGCTCGACGGCTTCTCCAACATCCAGAAGCGCGAGCGCGAGGCCGACATCTTCCTGCAGCCGGCCATCCCCTGCCCGGAATGCGGCGAGTATCACGCGCTCACCTGGGGCGGCAAGGACGAGCCGCACGGCTTCAAATGGACCGACGACAACCCCGAGACCGTCCGCCACCTCTGCCCGCATTGCGGCGCGCTGATCGACCAGGCGCAATACCTCGCCGTCGCCGCCACCGATGCCGGCCGCTACCAATCCGAGGATGGCACCACGCTCGAC
This sequence comes from Pseudomonadota bacterium, assembly GCA_041165285.1. Classification (GTDB taxonomy): domain Bacteria; phylum Pseudomonadota; class Gammaproteobacteria; order Burkholderiales; family Burkholderiaceae_C; genus Sphaerotilus. Next base: position 1,493 of record JBEANV010000185.1, read on the forward strand.
CTCGACGGCGTCTTCCGCAACGCCGCCGGCGAGACCATCCGCCCACCGGAGCATGTCGCCTTCCACGTCTGGAGCGCCTACAGCCCCAACGTGTTCTGGGTCGGCATCGTGCGCGACTTCCTCGCCGCCAACCGCGAAGCCGGCGAGGGCAAGAAGGAAAAGCTGCAGGCCTTCAAGAACACCACGCTCGGCGACTACTGGGCTGAAGATTTCGAGAAGTCCGACGAGAACGAGCTGCGCGCCCGTGCCGAACCCTACAAGCTCGAGCGCGTGCCCATGGGCGCCGTGCTGCTGCTGGCCGGCATCGACACCCAGCCCAATCGCCTCGAGTGCGTCGTCTGGGGCTACGGCCGCGGCTGCGAAAAATGGGTCGTCGCCTACCGCGTGTTTTTCGGCAACCCCGACGAGGACGAAGTCTGGCACGACCTCGAAGAATTCCTGTTCGAGACCGAATTCACCCACGCCAGCGGGCGCACCCTGCGCATCGCCGGCGCCGCGATCGACACCCGGGGCCACAATACGCACGCCGTCTACAACTTCTGCGCCCGCCACGCACGGCGCAAGGTGTTCGCCATCGCCGGCCGCTCCGGGCGCGAGAAGCACATCCGCGACGGCGCCAGCAAGGTCGACATCGACTGGAAGGGCCGGCTGCGCAAGAACGGCTTGGTGCTGTGGTGGGTCGGCACCAATCACGCCAAGGATCTGATCCACGGCCGCCTGCAGATCGCCAGCCCGGGCCCGGGCTACATGCACTTCAGCCAGGAACTGTCCGACGAATTCTTTAAGCAATTCACCGGCGAGGCGCGCACCACGCGCCGCACCGTGCGAGGCGAGGAATCCACCTGGACCGCGATCCGGAAGCGCGTCGAGACCTGGGACTGCACCGTTTATGTGACCTGGCTGGAGACCTACTTCGAGCTGTCGAAGAAGGGCGCCAAGTTTTGGGACGATCTGGAAGCCAAAGTACAACCGCTAGTGGCGGATCTGTTCGATCCCGAGAACATACCGCCACCCCGGAAAGTCGGCCCCGGCGTTACGTCGTCGAGCACCCTCGGCGCCGCCATGCTGGCCCGCCTGCAGGCGCGGACATGACCGAAAAGGAGCCCGACATCGTCACCGACATCCTGCAGCGCGCCATGGACGTAGTGCGCGCCGAGCTGGGGCCGGCCGGCCTCGACGACGCCACGCTGGAGACCGTGATCGCTCGCATAGGTGCGCTGGAAACGCCGGTGCGGCGCGACTATGCGCGGGCGGATGTCTATATCGCCGCGCGCGGTTCGGATTTCGAGGCCAAAAAAGCCGCCGCGCTGGCCGAAGTGCAACGCACCGGGCGCGTCGCCGAAGCCAGCAGCAAGCACGGCATCAGCCGGCGCACGCTTTACAACCTGTTGGCCAGCCGGCGCGGGTAGGCCGAAAGTGCACGATGCCCCTGAAAGTGCACGGCCGCTCCGATTAACGTAGGTCCATCTCACCGGAGACTTCAATGGCCGGAATTACCCTGGCGCAAGCCGAAGCACAGCTCGCGGCCTATCTGGCTGCCGAAACCAAAGTCCTGAGCGGGCAGCGCGTCGAGATCGACGGCCAGTCGCTCTCCCGCGCCGATCTCGAAAAAATCCAGGCCGGCATCGATGCCTGGGACAAGCGCGTCAAGACCCTGTCCGCCGCTGGCTCCGGCCGTGGCCGCTCGGTCACTGTTGCGCCGAACTGGTAACGCGCCTATGGCCAAGACCACCCCGAACCTGATCGAGCGTGCCATCAGCGCCGTGTCGCCGCGCTGGGCGCTTAATCGCATGCGCGACCGCACCGCCATGGCGCTGGCCAGCGGCGGCTATTTCCACGGCTCGCGCCGCGGGCGGGCGGCGCTGTCGAACTGGAACCCTGGCGTCTCGGATGCCGACGGCGACATTTCGCCCGACCTGGTCGATCTGCGCGCCTATTCGCGCGATCTGGCGCGCACCTCGGCGCTGGCCGGCGGCGCCATCAGTACCGTCGTCACCAATGTCGTCGGCACGGGGCTGGCGCTGCAGCCGACGCCGGATGCCGACTTCCTCGGATTGACCGAAGCCGAGGCGGCGGCCTGGACGGCGGCGGCGGCCCGCGAATGGAAGCTGTGGGCCGAGGGCACCGACTGCGACATCACGCGCACGCAGAATTTCTACGGCCTGCAGGGCCTGGCCTTTCGCAGCACACTGGAATCCGGTGACATCGGCGTCATCCCCACCATGGCCGGCGCCGGCCGCCCCTACAAGCTCGCGCTGCAGCTGATCGAAGCCGACCGCATATGCAATGAGGGTAATGCCGCCGACACGCCCACGCTGGTGGCCGGCGTCGAGCTGGCTGCCAGCGGCGCCCCGGTCGCCTACTACATCTGCAGCACCCACCCCGGCGCGCGGCAGCGCACGGCGGCTAAGTGGCAGCGCGTGCCCGCCTTCGGCCAGCAGTCCGGCCGGCGCAATTTCCTGCACCTGTTCGACCGCCGCCGCCCCGGGCAATCGCGCGGCGTGCCGTATCTGGCCGGCGTCATCGAACCGCTCAAGCAGC
>JBEANV010000186.1:0-3951 GCA_041165285.1 Pseudomonadota bacterium
ATGACGCCGGGCCACACCACGTCGATCATGATGACGTCGAGGTCGGACGACTTGGCGGCGAACTGCTGGCGCAGCAGGGCCAAGTTGTCCGTCGTGCTGGCCGGCGGGGTGTACATCTTGACCGTGTGGCCGTTCTTCTTGCCCCAGTCCTCGGCGAACTTGCCGCAGAACTCGACGTCGGCAGCGTTGTTGCCGCACGAGATCGTGATGGTGGCAGCGTGTGCGCTGACCAGCCCGCCGAACGCCAGGGCGACGCCCGCGGCAACTTGCTTGTAAGTGATGGACATGATGGCCTGTCTCCTGTTGTCCGTGGCAATTCACGCCACGGACAACAATGTAATTTCCTTACAGCAATCCTAAAACTGGTGAAAACCCTCAGATGATGCGCCTAAAAATTAGGCATCCCAATCGTTATCGGTGACGCCGGTATCGTTTGCGTTCGATTGCACTCACCGGGATGTGCCAAATGAACACGTGCCTAGGGATCGTCCCGCTGTTGAGTTTCAATGTAATTTCATTACCATTCATCACCATGAACCCCACTCCTGCCGCCCTGCCCTATCCCGACGGGCCCCGCTTGCTGGCCGATGTCGGTGCCAGCAACATCCGCTTCGCGCTGGAGATGGCACCGGACTGTTTCGGCGGCACCGCCGTGCTGCCCTGCGCGGCGCACGACAGCCTGGAGTCGGCAATCCGCGCATTCCTCCAGAGCCAAAACCTCGCCAGCGTGCGCCACGCGGCGCTGTCGCTGCCCAACCCGATTTCCGGCGATCAGGTCAAGCTGACCAACCACCCGTGGGAGTTCTCGGTCGAGGCCCTGCGGCATGCGCTCGGGCTGCAGACCCTGCTCGCCATCAACGACTACACCGCGCTGGCCATGGGCCTGACCCGGCTCGCACCCGATGAGCGCGTCCAGGTGGGCGGCGGCGACTCGGTCCCCGGCGCGGTGATCGGCGTGATCGGACCCGGCACCGGCCTGGGCGTGTCGGCACTGGTGCCGTTCCAGGACCGCAACGTCAGCCTCACGACCGAAGGCGGTCATGTCAGCTACCCGGCCCAGGACGACGACGAGGCGCTCGTCGTCGCCCACGCCCGCCAGCGCTACGGCCATGTCTCGGGCGAGCGGCTGATCTCGGCCTCGGGGCTGGAGCTGACCTACGAGGCACTGGCGCTGCGCAGCGGCCACCAGCCTGCAACCCGCAGCGCACGCGACATATCGGCCGCCGCGCTGGCTACCCCGCCAGACCCGGTCGCGCGCCAGGCGCTGTCGATGTTCTGCGCCATGCTCGGCACGGCGGCCGGCAACCTGGCGCTGACCCTGGGCGCCCAGGGCGGTGTGTACATCGGCGGTGGCATCGTGCCGCAGATTGCCGGGTTCTTCGCGCAGTCGGCTTTCCGCGCCCGTTTCGAGGAGAAGGGGCGCTTCCAGACCTGGCTGGCCCGCGTGCCGACGTGGATCATCACCGCGCCGCGGGCGAGCCTGCGCGGCGCGTCCGCCATGCTCGACGACCACCTCACCGCCGACCACGGCGCCGGCCCGCTCCTGGTGGACATCCGGGCGTCGATGGACAAGCTCTCGGCGTCCGAACGGATCGTTGCCCAGGATCTGCTCTCGGCGCCACGGGCATGGATGAGCGACTCGATCGCCCGCATCGCCGAACGCTGCGGCGTGAGCACACCGACCGTGATGCGGTTCTGCCGGTCACTGGGCTTCAAGGGACTGGTGGACTTCAAGCTGCGCCTGGGCTCCGGCCTGTCCGGCACGACCAAGGTCGCCCACCGCGAGGTCAGCGCCGACGACCCCACTGCCGAGCGCATCGGCAAGATTTTCGACAACTCCATCTCGGCGCTGATCGGGCTGCGCGACCGGCTGCACCCGGACGTGTTCGAGCGCGCCGTGGCGGCACTGGCCGGCGCGCGGCGCATCGAGGTCTACGGCACCGGCAGTGCGGCCCTGACTGCCGAGGACGCGCAGCAAAAGCTCGGCCGGCTCGGCCTGGCCGCGCTGGCCCGCACCGACGCGCAGCAGCAGAACCTGACCTCGATCTACCTCGGCGCCGAGGACGTGCTGCTGGTGCTGTCGAATTCGGGCGGGCTCGATTCGATCAACGAGGCCGTGGCCCGCGCCCGCCATGCCGGCACGGTGGTGATCGCGATGTGTCCGCAGCGCAGCGAACTGGCACGGCTGGCCGACATCGTGCTGCCGGTGGACCACCCGGACGACGTGCAGGTGCTGGTGCCGATGGTCTCGCGGCTGATGCAGACAGTGATGATCGACGCGCTGGTGAGCGATCTGGCACTGCAGCGGCGTGGGCTGATCACCGGCGCACTGGCGCACCAGGACGACCAGCGTTTCGGCGCCCTCAGCTCGCACAGCCGCTAAGCTGCGCAGCATGTCGGTTGACCCTTCTGATCTTCCTGATCCTTCTCCCCCTCTGCCTGCAGCGCCACGGCGCGTGCGCCCGGCCGGCGTCACCATGCAGGACGTCGCCCGTGCCGCCCAGGTTTCGCAGACCACGGTGTCCTTCGTGCTGAACGACCGGGCCGAGGCCAGCATCCCGCAGGACACCCGTGACCGCGTCTGGCACGCCGTGGCCGCCCTCGGCTACCGCCCCAACGCCATGGCCCGCGCGCTGCGCCGAGGCACGTCGAGCCTGATCGGCTTCGTCACCGACGAGATCGCCACCACGCCGTTCGCCGGCCAGATCGTGCGCGGTGCGCAGGACGTGGCCTGGCAGCACCGGCGCATCCTGATGCTGGTCAACACCGACCACCAGGGCGATCTGGAGCAGGAGGCACTCGGCACGCTGCTGCAGCACCAGGTGGACGCCATCATGCTGGCCGCGATGGCGCACAAGCCGATCGCGGTGCCGGCGACGCTGACGGGGTTTCCGGTGGTGCTGGTCAACGCTTACAGCGAGGACGACGCGGTGCCCGCCATCGTGCCCGATGAGCGCCGTGGCGGCTTCGAGGCCACCACGCACCTGTTGACGCACGGCCATCGCCGCATCGGCGTGATCGACAACCTCGACGATTCGGTGGCCGCGACGCTGCGCATCCAGGGCTGGCGCGACGCACTGGCGCAGGCCGGACTGGTCGCGGACCCGGCCCTGCTGGTGAAGATCAACGGCTGGCAGGAGGCCGGCTTCGACGGTGCGATGGCGCTGCTCCAACGCCCGAACCGCCCCACCGCGCTGTTCTGCCTGAATGACCGGGCCGCGATGGGCGCGTTCGAGGCGGCCCGGGAACTCGGCCTGCGCATCCCCGACGACGTGTCGATCATCGGCTTCGACAACCAGGAGGTGATCGCCGCCCACCTGCGCCCGACGCTGACCACGATGCAGTTGCCACACCACGAGATGGGCCGGCGCGGCCTGCTCGCGCTGCTGGGCACCGAGCCGCTGCCCCGCGGGCGCACGCTGCTGCACTGCCCGCTGGTCGAGCGGGCGTCGGTCGGCCGCCGTTCAGACTGAGCCGGTGCGCCGCCCCTGGGCATCGAACAGGTGGAGCGCACCCGGCTTCGGACCGAGCGTGACCGCCATGCCCGCCTGCCACGGCCCGGCCTCTTCGGCGGCGAGCTTCAGGCTGACCGGCTGCTCGACACCGGCCACGGTCGCGTAGACCAGCACGGTGTCGCCGAGGTGTTCGGTCAGATCGATGCGCGCAGACCAGCCGGGCTGGCCTGACGCCGGGTCGGTCGGCACCAGGGATTCAGGCCGCACGCCCACCTGGGTCGCCCCAACCGCTGCCGGATGCCACGCCACGGTCGCCGCCGGCAGCACGTTCATCTTCGGGCTGCCCATGAACTGCGCGACGAAGACGTTGGCCGGACGCTGGTACAGCTCCAGCGGCGTGCCGACCTGCTCGATGATGCCGGCGTTGAACACGGCGATGCGGTCGCCCATCGTCATGGCTTCAACCTGGTCGTGGGTGACGTAGACCATCGTCGAG
>JBEANV010000187.1:0-6433 GCA_041165285.1 Pseudomonadota bacterium
CGCCTGCAATCGCAACTGCACACCGCCTTGCTGCCGCGCGACCCCGACGACGAGCGCAGTGCGTTCCTGGAGATTCGCGCCGGCACCGGCGGCGAAGAGTCGGCGCTGTTCGCGGCCGACCTGGCCCGCATGTACCTGCGCCACGCCGAGCGGCAAGGGTGGAAGACCGAGATCCTGTCCGCCAGCGACTCGGACCTGGGCGGCTACAAGGAAGTCGTCGTCCGCATCGAGGGCGAGGCGGTCTATGAGGCGCTGAAATTCGAATCCGGCGGCCACCGCGTGCAGCGCGTGCCGGCCACCGAGACGCAAGGGCGCATCCACACCAGCGCCTGCACGGTGGCGGTGCTGCCCGAGCCGGACGAGGCCGAGGAGGTGACGCTGAACCCGGCCGACCTGCGCATCGACACCTACCGGGCGAGCGGCGCGGGCGGGCAGCACATCAACAAGACCGATTCGGCCGTGCGCGTGACCCATGTGCCGACCGGGCTGGTGGCAGAGTGCCAGGACGACCGCAGCCAGCACCGCAACAAGGCCAAGGCGCTGGCCGTGCTCGGTGCCCGGCTGCGCGACAAGGACCGGCTGGAGCGCCAGGCCAAGGACGCCGCGACCCGCAAGGGCCTGATCGGCTCCGGCGACCGCAGCGACCGCATCCGCACCTACAACTTCCCGCAAGGCCGGCTGACTGACCACCGGATCAACCTGACGCTCTACAAGCTCGGTGCGGTGATGGAGGGGGAGCTGGATGAGGTGATCGCCGCACTCAAGGCCGCCCGCGCCGCCGAGTTGCTGGCCGAGATGGAAGCGCAAGGGTGAAGGTCGCCGAGGCGCTCGTGCTCGCCCGCACGTTCGGCCTGCCTGGTGCCGATGCCAACGCCCTGCTCGGTGCAGTGCTCGACCGCTCGCGCACCTGGCTGCTGACCCACGACGAGGCCCTGCTCGACACCGGGCAGCAGGCGCGCTGGCACGACTGGCTCGCCCGCCGCCTGGATGGTGTGCCGGTGGCCTATCTGACCGGGCAGCACGAATTCCACGGCCTGCTGCTGCACGTCACGCCCGACGTGCTCGACCCGCGGCCGGACACCGAGACGCTGGTGGACTGGGCGCTCGACCTCCTCGCCACACGGCCGCGTGGTGCGGCGGTGGTCGATCTCGGCACGGGCAGCGGTGCGATCGCGCTGGCAATCCTGCACCGGCAGCCGGACGCTGTGGTCAGCGCGGTTGATCTCAGCCCGGCCGCGCTGGCTGTCGCGCAGGCCAATGGCGAGCGGCTCGGCCTGCCCGTGCGCTGGCGGCAGGGGGCATGGTTCGCGCCGCTCACTGGGGAGCGCTTCGATCTGGTCGTCAGCAACCCGCCTTACATTGCCGAGGGCGACGCCCACCTGCCTGCACTGCGCCACGAGCCCACGCTCGCGCTGACCTCCGGTGCCGACGGGCTGGACGCGATCCGGCAGATCGTGGCCGATGCGCCACCCCACCTGCAGCCCGAGGGCTGGCTGCTGCTGGAGCATGGCCACGACCAGGGACCGGCCGTGGCGGAGCTGCTGCGGCAGACCGGATGGCGCCGCATCAACCGGCGTGCCGACCTCGCCGGCCACTGGCGTTGCACAGGCGCACAGCGACCGGCGCCCTGAGCGTCCGGGAATCGCAATTCCTGCCGCTGCACCCGGGTTTGCGCGACGGGCTCACCCGCTGCGCCCATCCGCACAAGCACACAAGAAGTTACAGGCGTAGCATGGTCTGCACTGCTGACCGGAGGACACCATGGACAGACCCACCTGCATCCTGCCCTGGGCATTGAGCCTGTGCTGCCTGACGGCGCTGGCGGCCGAGCCGGGTCGTGTCGATGACGCCGACCAGCCGGGGCTGCGACCACCGACGGCCATGGTCCGCAGCTTCGGCAGTCCGCTGCGGTGGCGCGTCGTGACCGACCATTACTTCGCCCCGAATCTGGGGCTGCGCGCCACGGGTGGCTTGCAGAGCACGCTGGGCACCGAGGTCCGCCTAGGCGGCACCCAGCGCCGCACCATGCCCTATGTGGGCCTGGGCTACAGCACCGGCGGCACCAGCGCCAACCGCTGGGGCGGCTGGGGACTGTCGGCCGACATCGGCGTGCAGGCATCGGGAAACAGCGACCTGCAGCTCGGTGTTTCCTACGCGTTCTGATGTTTTGCCGTATAAATCAGGGCTGTTTTCCATACTGCCCTGTACAACGTCCATGACCACACACCACAAAATCGACACCCTCGTCAAAGGCAACCCGGTTGTCCTGTTCATGAAGGGCACCGCCCAGTTCCCGCAATGTGGCTTTTCCGGCCGTGCGATCCAGATTCTCAAGGCCTGCGGTGTCAGCCAGATCACCACCGTCAACGTGCTGGAAGACCAGGAAATCCGCCAGGACATCAAGGACTACGCCAACTGGCCCACCATTCCGCAGCTCTACGTCAACGGCGAGTTCGTTGGTGGCTCGGACATCATGATGGAGATGTACCAGGCCGGCGAGCTGCAGGCACTGCTCGGTCAAACCAAGCCGGCCTGACACCTTGACGGCACCCCGACTCGTTGTCGGCATCACCGGAGCCTCGGGTGCGGCCTACGGCGTGCGGCTGCTGGAGCGCGCGCGTGACCTGGGTGTCGAGACACACTTGGTGGTGACGCCCTCGGGCGTCCTCAACGTCCACCACGAATGTGGCCTGGACCGGCGCGAACTCGAATCGCGCGCCAGCCACGCCCACTCGCCGGGTGAAATCGGCGCCTGCATCGCCAGCGGCAGTTTCGACACCGCCGCGATGGTGGTCGCGCCCTGCACGATGAAGACATTGGCCGCCATCGCCCACGGCTTTGGCGACAACCTGCTCACCCGCGCCGCGGACGTGACGCTGAAAGAGCGCCGCCGCCTGATCCTGATGGTGCGCGAGACGCCATTCAACCTTGCCCACCTGCGCAACATGACGGCCGTCACCGAGATGGGCGGCATCGTCTTCCCGCCGCTGCCGGCGTTCTACCACCGGCCACAGACCATCGCCGAGCTGATCGACGAGACCGTGGAGCGTGTGCTCCAGCTCAGCGGCATCGGCAACGCGCAGCCCAAACGCTGGAACGGGCTCTGACACCCGTTCCTCGCGGCTCCAGCGATCACTCGTCCCGGCTGCCCATGATGCCGAACAGCGACAGCAGCGACTGGAACACGTTGTACAGGCTCAGGTAGACGCTCAGCGTGGCAGTGATGTAGTTGGTTTCCTCGCCGCTCTGGACGCGCTTCAGGTCGTACAGGATGAAGGCCGAGAAGATGCCGATCGCCAGCACCGACAGCGTGATCATCAGCGCACTCGACTGCAGGAAGATGTTGGCGATGCTGGCCACCAGCAGCATGACCATGCCGATGAACAGGAACTTGCCCATCGAGCCCAGGTCACGCTTGATGATGGACGACAGCGTCGCCATCCCCAGGAAGATCGTGCCTGTGCCGGCGAAGGCCATCATGATCAGGCCAGCCCCGTTGGCCATCCCCAGCACCGAGCCGACCAGGCGCGACAGCATCAGCCCCATGAAGAAGGTGAAGGCCCGCAGCACCGGCACGCCAGCGGCCGAGTTCTTGGTCTTCTCGATGGCGAACATGAAGCCGAACGCACCAGCCATGAAGACGATGAGGCCGACCATTGGCGACATGGCGCGCGCCAGGCCGGTGCTGACGCCAATCCAGGCGCCCAGCACGGTGGGGATCATCGACAGCGCGAGCAGCCAGTAGGTGTTGCGCAGGACACGGTTGCGCTCGGCGGCGCTGGGCATGGCCACAGAGCCGAAGCCGTGGGTCTGGAAGAGATCGGACATGGCAGAAACTCCTTGCAAGGAAACGAACGGGGGACGGGAGCATGCCCGCGGGCCGGATGCGGGCAGCAGACGGCTTCAGGCGTGCCGGGACGGCGGACGCAGCAACCCGGCGAGACAGGGCGCGGGATGGCCGGTCTGCAACACCGGGCGCGGCGGCAGGTGCTCGCCGTCGAAAAGAGGCAGGTCTTCTGCCCCGGCGGGCAGCAGCGGCACATCGGCCAGTTCGACCGTTGCGCCGGACTCCACCACAGGCACAGGCTCGGCGGGTGCGCCCTCGTCGGACGGCAGGTGTGTGCAGCAGGCCTCCATGGTCACCACCACACGCTCGACCGCCACCGCCACCGGCGCCGTCGCAGCTGCCCGCGCAGTCCCGGACAGACCGGCACAGAGCAGCAGCAGCGCAGCCAACAAGGTGAACAACAATCGACGGGACATGGCGGTCGAGTGTAGCGGAGAGCCCCTCACCGTGAAGCGGCAGGGACAGCAGGCAGCTCGGTGTATTCCCAGCGCCGCCCCGCCGCCATCACCATGGTCGGATACGGCGCCTGGCCACGGCTGCCGTTGTAGCGCCCGAGCGCCATGAACAGGTCGCCCTTTTCGCGGTCGAGGTAGTGGCGAAGGATGACGCAGCCGAAGCGCAGGTTGGTCTGCATATGAAACAGCCGCGAGGCGTCGCCATCGCCGATCAGGCGCGCCCAGAACGGCATCACCTGCATGTAGCTGCGGGCGCCGACACTGGAGATCGCGTACTTGCGGAAACCGCTCTCCAACTCGATCAGCCCGAGCACCAGCGCGGTGTCCAGTCCGGCACGGCGGCTCTCGTACCAGACCGTTTCGAGAAACTCTCGCCGGACACTGAACTCGGGCTTGCGTTTGGCAAGCCGCTGGCTCATCGCACCCAGCCAGCGCAGATGCGCCAGCCGGGCGTCCATCGACGGGAAATCAAGCCGTGGCGGCGCGCCCTCACCCGCCACCGCCGACGCCAGCGCCGTGCGCACCGAGTCGGCCAATGGCTCCTCGGCCTGCCCACCCGCCTGCACCTGCGGCACCCAGCCCGTCAGACCAGCGCCACCCACCCAGGCGAGCAGCGTCCGGCGGGTCGGGCTCATGCAGCCAGACGGGCCTTCACGAAGGCAGCCACCTCGGCGGCGGGCACCTTGGTGGCGGCCTCGTCGCGGCGGCCCTGGTATTCCAGTTGGCCTTCCTTCAAGCCGCGGTCGGACAGCACCACGCGGTGCGGCACGCCGATCAGCTCCCAGTCCGCGAACATCGCGCCCGGGCGCTCGCCACGGTCATCGAGGATCACGTCAATGCCGACGGCCTGCAACTCGTCGTGCAGCGCGTCGGCAGCGGCCTTCACCTCGGCCGAGCGGTCATAGCCGATCGGGCAGACCGCCACCGTGAACGGTGCGATCGCGTCCGGCCAGACGATGCCGCGGGCGTCGTGGCTCTGTTCGATCGCGGCACCCAGGATGCGCGTGACGCCGATGCCGTAGCAGCCCATCTCGAAGTGCGCCGGCTTGCCGGTCTCGTCGAGGAAGGTGGCGTTCATGGCCTTGGAATACTTGGTGCCCAGGTAGAACACATGGCCGACCTCGATGCCGCGCTGGATCGCCAGCACGCCCTGCCCGTCCGGCGACGGATCGCCCGCGACGACGTTGCGGATGTCGGCGATGACGTCCGGCTCAGGCAGATCACGGCCCCAGTTGACGCCGGTGAGGTGGAAATCGGGTTCGTTGGCGCCGCAGACAAAGTCGGCCAGGTTCGCCACCGTGCGGTCGGCGATGACTTTGACCGGCTTCTTCAGACCGATCGGGCCAAGGTAGCCCGGCTTGCAGCCGAAGTGGTCCTCGATCTCGGTGAGGGTGGCGAAGCGGAAACCGCCCTTCAGGCCCTCAACCTTGCCGACCTTGACCTCGTTCATGTCATGGTCGCCACGCAGCAGCAGCAGCCAGACCGTGGACTTGACGATGTCGCCCTTGTCGTTGACCTCATCCGTCGCCATGACCAGCGACTTCACCGTCTGCACCAGCGGCAGGTTCAGCAGCGTGGCGACATCGGCGCAGGTGCTCTTGCCCGGCGTCGCGGTCTTCGTCAGGGTCTGTGTCGCCGCGCCACGTTCGGCCGTCAGCGCCACGGCTTCGGCCAGTTCGATGTTGGCCGCGTAGTCGCTGGTCGGGCAGTAGACGATGGCGTCTTCACCCGTATCCGCGATCACCTGGAACTCGTGGCTCAGGTCGCCGCCGATGGCACCGGTGTCGGCCGCCACCGCGCGGTACTGCAGGCCGAAGCGGTCAAAGATGCGCTTGTAGGCGTCGAACATCGCCTGGTAGCTCTTCAGCGCGCCGGCCTTGTCACGGTCGAAGGAGTAGGCATCCTTCATCGTGAACTCGCGGCCGCGCATCACGCCGAAACGCGGGCGGCGCTCGTCGCGGAACTTGGTCTGGATGTGATAGAAATTCTTCGGCAGCTGCTTGTAGCTTCGCAACTCCTGGCGTGCGATGTCGGTAATGACCTCCTCGCTCGTGGGCTGGATCACGAAATCGCGGCCGTGGCGGTCCTTGAAGCGCAGCAGCTCGTCGCCCATCTTGTCGAAGCGGCCGGT
>JBEANV010000188.1:0-3120 GCA_041165285.1 Pseudomonadota bacterium
TTCACCCGCTCGCGCACATGGAGCAGCGCCTCGACCGCCAGCAAGCGCGGGTCGCACACATCCACATGGCTGCGGATCGCCAGCAGCCCCTTGCCCACCGCCCAGTCGCAGTAGGTCAGCGCCCGCTCGACGATCGCGTCCTGCGTCAGCGTCGGCTTCAGCTCGCCCCACAGCGCGATGCCTTCGAGCAGCGTGCCGCTCTGGTTGACACGCGGCAGGCCATAGCTCAGCGTCGAATCCATGTGGAAATGGGCGTCCACGAAGGGCGGCGTGACGAGCTGGCCGGCGGCGTCGATCTCCTCGGAGGCAGTAGCGGCGAGGGCAGGTTCGACGGCGACGACATGGCCGTCGCGGACGCCGATGTCGTGGTCCCGCCGGCCGTCCGGCAGCGTGCAGTGACGCAGGATCAGGTCAAGCATGGGGAGGTTCTCCAGGTTCCGGGATACCGCAGCCACGCAGCATGGTGCGCAGCACATGGTCGGTGGCGCGGCGCAGGTCGTCCGGGCCGAGCTGCGCCACGCCGAGCACGGCGCACACCTGCGCGTCGAAATCGGCATACGTCTGCGTCGCGGCCCAGACCGTGAAGAACAGGTGCGTCGCGTCCACGTCCGGCGCGATCCAGCCGCGGGCCTTCCAGCCGTCGATGACCACCACCTTGTCCTCGACCAGCGCCCGCAGCTCGGTGCGCAGCAGGTCGCCGATCTCGGGTGCGCCGCGCAGCACCTCGCTGGCGAACAGCCGCGACGCCTCGGGGCGCTCGGCCGTCAGGCGCATCTTCTCGGTGATGTAGTGGGTCAGCGCGTCGTGCGGGTGGCGGTCGGCGGCGAGCGCGTCGGCCGGGGCGAGCCAGTCGTGCAGCAGGTCGGCGAGCACGCTGCGGTACAGCGCGTGCTTGTGGCGGAAGTAGTAGTGCAGGCTCGCCTTGGGCACACCGGCCGCCGTGGCGATGTCCTGCATCGTCGCGCCAGCGAAGCCCTCGGCGGCAAACACGCCCGCCGCCGCGCGCAGGATGTCGGCCTCGCGGACCTGCCGGATGCGCCCGACCCGCGCCGTCGGCATGGTCACTTCGTGCCGAAGATCCGGTCGCCCGCATCGCCCAGGCCGGGCACGATGTAGCCGTGCTCGTTGAGGTGGTCGTCGAGCGCGGCCAGGGTCAGCGGCACGTCCGGGTGCGCCTCGGTCAGCGCCTTGACCCCCTCGGGCGAGCCGATCATGCAGACCATCTTCAGGCTCGTCACCCCCGCCTCCTTCAGCCGGTGCAGCGCCGCCACCGCCGAGTTGCCGGTGGCCAGCATCGGGTCCACGACGATGACGGTGCGCTCCTGGATGTCCTCGGGCAGCTTCAGGTAGTACTCGATCGGCTCCAGCGTGGTCGGGTCGCGGAACAGCCCGATGTGGCCGACCCGGGCGCCGGGCAGCAGGTCGATCATCCCGTCCAGCATCCCATTGCCCGCCCGCAGGATCGACACCAGGCAGAGCTTCTTGCCGCTGATGACGGGCGAGCGCGTCGCGGCGACCGGCGTCTGGATGTCGATCAGCTCGGTCGGCAGGTCGCGGGTGACTTCGTAGGCCAGCATCGCGGCAATCTCGCGCACGAGGCGGCGGAAGTTGTCGGTGGTGGTGTCCTGGCTGCGCACGTAGGTCAGCTTGTGCTGCAGCAGCGGGTGGTCCACGACATGGACCGAAGGCGTGGCGGACATGGCGGTTCTCCTGTTAAAAAACGGTGCCATCGCTGGCGATGTTGAGTGGCGGCGGGCCACCCGGTCGGCGGGCGGCGGCGAGTCTGCGTCCGGTCGCCCAGGTGCCGCCTTCGAGCACGCAGGCCAGCGGGAACGCCTGTGGCGACAGGCCCAGCGTGGTGCGCACCCCGTCGGCGATCAGGTCCAGCGCCGCCACCGTCACGGCTCGCCACTCGACGATGGCCGGGTCGTCCACCGACAGCAGCGCCGTCGGCAACGCCCCCGACGCCGGAATCAGCAGGCCGGTGTCCAGCAACAACCCGCCGTTGCGGTACTCGGGCAAACCGGTCAGCGCGTCCAGCCCGGTGACGGTCAGGCCCGCGTCGGCCAGCGGCTCCAGCAGCGAGTAGGTCAGCCACTGCGTCAGCTTGTGGAAGGGCATCCAGCCATCGGCGGTCGCCGGGTGGCGCCAGCAGTCGCCGAGGTTGACACCCTCCAGCGCCAGCCGCCCCGGCCACACCGGCCCAAGGGCCCGCAGCAAGGTGCCGAGCACGACATCCGCATCGATCCGGTCGCCTTCGGCCTGCTTCAGCAGGAAATCGAGCAGATTGCCCAGCCGCGCCGAGGCGCCGAACACGGCGGGCGTCGCGGCCATCACCTCGCCAAGCCGCCGCAGCAGCGCAGCACGGCCGTCCAGCCCGACCAGCGGGTTGTCGCCGCGCACCTGGAACGCATCGGCCAGCACCTCAGGCGTGACCGCGGCGAGCGCGGCGGCATCCGTGCGCAGCGGTGCCGCCACATCCGCCGACCAGCCGCCACGCGCAAACCAGTCGAAGCTCGCCACGCCCAGCCCTTCCGAGCGCGACAGGCGCTGACCGTGTGCCGCGTCGGCGTAGTGCCAGGCCGCGCCCGCCCCGGCGTCGAGCAGCACACTCGGAATCACCAAGTCGATGCGCACTCGGGCACGCTCCAGTCGGTAGGCATCACCCGCCAGACCGGCCGCGGCAGCCAGTGCCGCCCAGCGATCTGAACCACCTGCCTCGAAATGCCGCCAGCGGCTGTGAACCGGCACGCGCAGGTCCGGATAACTCGCCCGCGTCGTCTCGACCACCGCCGCGACGGTCGCCGCCAGCCGCGACGGCTCCCAGCGCCAGTGCGGCGATCGCCCCGCCGCGACGTGGCCCAGCACCGCATGGCTGCGCTCGCGCACCGCCCGCGCACTCAGCAGCGCCGTCGCCGGGTGGTCCACCGGCACGGGTGTGTGCCAGCCGGGGCCGCCCCAGCGGTCCGATACGGGCCGTGTTCCAGGTGTCGAAGCCGCCATGCTCACGACTCCAGCCCGCGGCCCTTCGCCACGGTCAGCTCTTCGGCGTCGGGGGTGTAGGTCGAGAAGTAGCCCGCGGCCTTCTTCGCGTCCATCTCCACCTGCGCGTCCGCCGGG
>JBEANV010000189.1:0-9639 GCA_041165285.1 Pseudomonadota bacterium
GGTCGGGAACTTCTCGGTGTAGCGGCGGCGGTTGTTCTTCCACACGAAGTCGTAGACGCAGTTGTGGAAGTAGTAGAACTCCAGGTGCTTGAACTCGGTTTTCGCGGCGCTGAAGAGTTCTTCCACGCGGTGGATGTGCTCGTCCATCGTGCCGCCCACGTCCATCAGCAGCAGCACCTTGACCTTGTTGTGGCGCTCCGGGACCAGCTTGATGTCGAGCAGGCCGGCGTTGGCGGCGGTGCAGTGGATGGTGTCGTCCAGATCCAGCTCCTCCGCTGCGCCTTCGCGGGCGAAGCGGCGCAGGCGGCGCAGGGCGACCTTGATGTTGCGGGTGCCGAGTTCCAGGTTGTCGTCGTAGTCGCGGAAGGCGCGCTGCTCCCAGACCTTGACGGCGCTCTTGTTCTTGCTGGCGCCGCCGATGCGGATGCCCTGCGGGTTGTGGCCACCGTGGCCGAAGGGGCTGGTGCCGCCGGTGCCGATCCACTTGGACCCGCCCGCGTGGCGCTCCTTCTGTTCCTCGAAGCGCTTCTTCAGCGTCTCCATCAGCTCATCCCAGCCCATCTTCTCGATCTTGGCCTGCTCCTCGGCGCTGAGTTCCACCTCCAGCGTCTTGCGCAGCCAGTCCAGCGGCACCTCCTGCGTGAAGTCGGTGAGCATCTCCACACCCTTGAAGTAGGCCGAGAAGGCGCGGTCGAACTTGTCGAACTGCACCTCGTCCTTGACCAGCGTGGTGCGGGCCAGGTAGTAGAACTTGTCCACTGAGGGGCCGCCGTCGTCATCGATCACGCCGGCTTGCAGGGCCTCCAGCAGGGTCAGGTACTCGCGGATCGAAACCGGCAGCTTGGCGGCGCGCAGGGTGTAGAAGAAGTCGATCAGCATGGTCTGTACTCTCGGATCGCGCCAGCGGGCATGGCAGGCGGGCGGTGTCCGAGGGATCTTAGACCAGTTCGAACCGGATCATGCGGGCCATGGCCCTGCCCGACGTCAGGGTGGAAGCGTGGCCCCAGCGCATCTGCGCCTCGTGCCCGATGCGCACCATGCCGGCGTGGTTGCCGAGGTCGGCGTCCTCGGCGGGGTTGCCGCTGAAGAAGCCCAGTCCGGTGCGCAATTGCTCGATGTGTTCGGGCTTGCCGGTCAGGAAGGTCCAGCCAGGATCGCGGTCGATGCCGAACGAGCGCATGTAGGCGCGCAGCGCAGGCGGATCGTCGTCCAGCGGGGTCAGCGAGATCGAATAGAACCGGATGTCCCGCCCGAACTCGCCCAGCATCGTGCGCGCTTCCAGCAGGTGGCGGGTGGTGGGCGTGCAGATGTTGCTGCACGCCGTGTAGAGAAAGTTGATCACGACCTTGCGGTCGCGGACCAGGTCATCGTAGAAGCGCACCGGGCGGCCGGCGTGTGTCAGCAGCGGTACGTTGGGCAGGTTCCGCCGCTGCAGGGCAGCGCGGGGATCCTGGGCGCTCCAGCGGCGCTCGGCGGGCGCCGCTGCGCCGGGATCCGGCCGGGGCCGGAACAGGGAAAACAGATCGGTCATGGTGGGCCGCGGGGGGTGCGTCAGGGCGCGGGGTTGGTGTCGCCGGTGTCCCGGACCGCAAACAGCAGCATCATTGCGTGGTCCTCGTGGACGACGTTGTGGCAATGCATCGGGTAGACGCCCACGTAGTCGGTCACCTTCACGAGGTAGTCCACGGTTTCGTTGTGGCCCAGCCAGATCACGTCCTTGCGGCTGTTCTCCGGCGAGTTGGCAGGGGTCGGAACCCCATTGCGGCTGAGGATGCGTCCCTCGACAAAGTGGTGGTGGATCGGGTGCATCCAGCCGCCCGCACTGTTTTCGATCAGCCAGCGTTCGGTGCTGCCGCGCTGCATGGTGAACCGGACTTCCGAACAACTGATCGGCCGGCCGTTGACGGTCCACTGGCCATTCGATCGGCCGAATTTGAAGCGGCGCGTGACCACGGGCCGCTCCAGGGGCGGCAGGGTGATCGGCGCGAAGCTGGTGATCTGGGCTGGGTCGCGGCTGTTGTCGACCTGGGCGGCGCCGAGACGGAATTCGATCAGCACATTGCCCACCTGCCCTGGCGGAAGCAGATTGCCGGTCGGGCCCTTGCCGTCCTGCTGTTCCATGCGGTTGTCCAGCCACAGGCGCGTGGCGCCAGCAGCGGGGCCGCCGGGGGCGGTGAGGCGGGCGAAATCGACGATCACGTCAGCACGTTCGGCAACGCTCAGGCGCACATGGGTGACGTTCAGGGGCCGCGGCAGCAGGTTGCCGTCGGTGGTGATCTGCCAGAACGGGATGACCTGTGCCGGGTTGTCCGGGTTGGTCAGTTGCAGGTGGTAGAAGCGCGATGGCCCCATGTCCAGCAGGCGCAGGCGGTAGCGCCTGCGTGCAACCTTGAAGTAGGGCTGCACCTTGCCATTGCACAGGTATTTGTCGCCGAGGTGCCCGTTGGTGTCGAACAGATCGAACGCTGCCTGGCCGGTAGCCGGATCGATGCGCAGGTCCGTGAAAATGATCGGAATATCATAGGCTGGAAACGAAGGCAGCCTGAATCCGGTCAGCTCATTGCCGGTGTCATATTCATTGAACACCAGGTGAAAACCTGCCAGACCCTTGTAGACATTCTCTGCCGTATGGGCTTCCCTGTGGTCGTGGTACCACAGTGTGCCGAGGGTTTCCCGTATATCTCCGTCGGGTGTTCCGGGACGGGTGAAACCAGCCCGTTTCATGTTGTAGTAGTAATCGTAGTATTGGCCGGTGAAAAAGAATCTGCCTTGGGTCAGCGGGTTTTCGGACAAGTGCCCGAGCCCAGGGTCGCACGGGCCACCGTCGCTGTCCGGGGCGGAGTGGAAATTGTGCAGATGGAGCGAGATCTGGTTCTTGCCGAAGCCGCCGCTCGGTGCGCCTGCGGGCAGATTGTTGAAACGGCGCACGAGAATGGCCGTGTTCGCCCCTGTCTGGTAGCGGCTGACGATCGTGGGCAGCGGCGTCATCGGCCGATCCGTCCACAGATCGGCGCCGCCGAGGTTGGCGCCCCAGAAATTGACCTGTGGGGGCAGCTGCGGGTGGATGGACACTGGCGGCACCGCCCCAAAACGCTGGGCGAAGAAGAACCGGGGCGGGTTGAGTTCGCGGTGCTGGTGCGGATCCCCCCGGCCTTCGCGGGGCAGCTGCGTGGCGGGATTGAGGCTGCGGTTGGGCTGGACGGTGGGAGCCAGGGCAAACGCCGGATCGGCCAGGGTCCGTGCCGGCAGCGCGGGCGTGACCGGCATGGGTTCGAGAAATGGCGTCGTGGGTGGACTGGGCCGCGCGATGGTGGACGTGAGTTGGGCGTCTGCACTCTGGCTGGCTCCGGCGGCGAGAAATGCTGGAGCCAGGGTTGCGCCGGTCTGTATTGCACGTCGGCGGCTCGGATTTTTTGGAGTTTCCTGGGAATTGAACACCATTGGGTGACTCTGGTTTGAATAGTATTGACTGGATCGTTAAATTTGTAAGTAACTGTATAGAAATTACCTGATTTCTACCATCTGGCGGCGCCCTGCTTAAGGAATTCCTAATGAATTTTATTTTCAGATGCCCGCTGTACTGGACTCCGAAAAGGCGAAATTCCGGAATTACTGCATCGGGAGTTTCACTTCTGGAAAAGCATGGAATTCGGGGCTTTCTTCCGTGCGTTCTGCCGGCGCCGGGATGCCTACGATGGCCCGATGACGATGTTCCTCACGCCACTGCCGGTCAACCAGACCCCCACGCCGTACCGATTGGCGGTGCGCGGGTTCACGCTGGTCGAGCTGATGGTGACGGTGGCCGTGCTCGGCATCCTGGCGATGGTGGCCATGCCCGGGCTGACGGCCTTCACCGCCCGCAACCGCCTCTCGGGGCTGTCATCGGACTTCGTCTCGTCGCTGGCGCTGGCGCGCACCGAAGCGGCCCGTGCCGGCTTGCCGGTGCTGGTGCTGCCAGCCGATGGCGGTGTCACGGGCAACGAGTTCGCCAAGGGCTGGAATCTCTATCTGGACCGCAACAGCAATGGCAGTTTCGACAGCGGCGATACCCTGATCCGCACCTATGGAGCCTTGCCAAGCACACTGAAGATGCAGGGCACCTCGCCAATCCAGTTCACCGCGATCGGCTACCTGACGCCGGCCGCTGCGGTGAACTTTGTGCTCTGTCCGAGTGCGGGCCTGCGGGACGGCGTGCAGATCACCGTGCCGCCGAACGGTCTGGCCGACGTGACGAGGATCACCACATGCACGTGAACAGGAGGCTGTCTCGCCCGGCGCGCGGCTTTGCGCTGATCGAGGTGCTGGTGTCGGTCGTGATCCTGTCGATCGCGGCGCTGGGCTATGCGGCGCTGCAGTTGCGTGGCCTGTCCACCAATTCGAGCGCGATGTGGCGCAGCAAGGCCACCGTGCTGGCCTACGAGGCGGCCGACCGCGTGCGGGCCAATGTGCCGGGCGCGACGGCGGGGCAGTACAACAATCTCGTCACCCCGGCGGTCGTGGCCGCCTGCACGCTGACCAACGTGTGCACAGCCGCGCAGATGGCCGCGCGGGACTTCGCCCAGTGGCGCACGACAGTGCTCAACGCGTTGCCGGGCGGCACGGGCGTGATCTGCCTCGACAGTTCGCCCGACGACGGCACGGCCGCGTCACCCGCCTGCGACGGCAGCGGCACCCAGATCGCCATCAAGGTGTTCTGGAGCGAGCGCGGCACGGCGGCCCGCTTCGTCAATGTGGTGCGGCCATGAGCGCAAAAACGATGCACCGCATGCGCGGGGTCACCCTGGTCGAGCTGCTGGTGGCGATGGCGCTGGGGCTGTTCCTGGTCGGTGTCATGGGCATGATCTTCCTGGGCAGCAAGAGCACCTTCCAGGCGCAGAACCAAGTCTCGCGTCTGCAGGAAAGCGCTCGGTTCACCCTCGACACGCTCTCTGCCGATCTGCGCATGTCGGGCTTCCGCGGTTGCCGCGGTGTCGGAACCGGCACACCGATCACCAATCTGCTCAACACGCCGACCGGCTTTCTCTACAACTTCACCGCCGGCATCTGGGCCTCGCACCACAACGGCTCGACCTGGGCACCGGCACTGGACGCCGCGATCTCCAGCCCGGCCCTGGTCCCGGCGCCGAACAGCGCGGGCGACGTGCTGACGGTGCGCCGCACCGTCGGACCCGGCTGGGCACTGACGACCGAAATGGCCAGCGCCACCGCCGCGCTGAACGTCACGCCCACGGCGTTCATCACGGCGCGCGATCTGCTGCTGGTGTCCGACTGTGTCGGTGCAGCGGTGTTCCAGGCCACCAACAACCGTCCCGGCCTGGACGGCTCGATCGAGCACAGCGCCAGCGTCACCGCCACGCCGGGTGTCAGCGCGAACAGCCTGGGCCGCGCCTTCCTGCAGGACGCGATGGTCCATCGGCTCACCACCGTCACCTACTACCTCGCCCCCAGCGCCCGCACCGGCAAGACAGCGCAGCGCGCACTGTGGTCCTACACCACGCCGGTCTACGACGGCACGCCGCAGCCGCAGGAGCTGGTCACCGGCGTGGAAGGTTTCCGGGTGACGCTCGGGCTGGACAGCAATGGCGATGGCGCCGCCGATGCCTATGTCCTGCCCACCGACGTCGCCAACTGGACCCAGGTGGTGACCGCCCAGACCGAGCTGCTGCTGGCCAGCACCGAAGACAGCATCACCAGCGGCTACCAGCCCTACACCTTCGCTGGCACCACGGTGACGCCGACCGACAGGCGCATGCGGACCGTGGTGTCAACGATCGCGCAGGTGCGCAATGCGCTGCGCTGAACCGAACCGAACCGGACGCAACGGATGCCGATGACACGCCGCCGCGAATCGGGCTTCTCGCTCATCACCATCCTGATGATGATGGTGGTGCTTGTGTCGCTGGCCCTGGCGGGCATGAACTCCAGCCTTGTGCAGGAACGCATGGCCGGCAACGCCCGTGACCGCAACATCGCCTTGCAGGCGGCCGAGGCCGCGTTGCGCGACGCAGAGGCGGACATCGAGGCCAATCTCACCGTGGCTTCGGCCTTCGTCTCGGCCTGCACGGGTGGCCTGTGCCTGCCACCATCGCTGACCTCGAACAACCCGACATCGCAGCCCCTGTGGAAGACCATCGACTGGGGCGCTTCCGCCGGCCGGAGCCGGGCCTACGGCGGCGTCACCGGCGCGACGGCGCTCCCCGGTGTCGCCTCGGCGCCGCGCTACATCGTCGAGTTGCTGCCCGTGCTCCCGCCTGTGTCCGGACAGTCCGCCAGCCTTGGCAGCAGCGACCAGGACGCCGCACAAGCCTTCCGCATCACCGCGCGGGCGACCGGCCTGCGCACCTCCACCGTCGTGATCCTGCAGTCCACTTACATCAAGCGATGAACCACCTCCGCACTCCCTCCCGGCCTGTCGGTGTCCGCTGCGCGGTGGCGGTGCTGCTGCTGTCGATGTCCGGTCTGGGCCAGTCCCAAACCATCAACTTCGCGCAGACGCCGCTCTATCTGGCCTCCTCGGTCAAGCCCAATCTGCTGGTGCTCTACGACAACTCACCGTCGATGGAGTACCTGATGCCCAGCAACCTCGGCGCGGCCGATCTGGCCGACCCCAACACCCGCGGCAACATCGCCCGCGACGTGCTGCGCCAGAACATCACGACTTACCAGAACACCTTCCGCTGGGGCCTCGCGACGTTCGCGATGAACGCGCCGATTTTCCTCACCACGGCCGCCAGCCTGGGGTTGCCGAAGCTCTTCTACAGCACCGGTGGCAATGGCAGCGGTGTCGTGCTGCAGGACGTGCAGGACAACTCGACCACCCACTACCAGCGCCTCATGACGCTGATGGCTCCCGAGACCAACACGCTGACCACGACCGAGCTGAAAAACGCCTCGGTCGGAACGCCCTTGCCGGGCGCCATCCGAACGGCCGCCCAGTACTTCGCCAACACGGTGTCGGGTCACCCGTCCCCGATCATTGACAAGACCTGCCAGCGCAACTTCGTCGTGATCGCCACCGATGGCGATCCCACCATCAAGACCGATGGCACGGCCTACAGCACCAGTGCCACCACCAACACCGTGAGCAACGGCGTGTGGACGTTCGGGCAGGCCACGCAGGACGTGTTCACGCAGATCACGGCCCTGCGCAACACGTCCGTGACCAACAACGCCGCCATCAACGGCACCTACGACGTGCAGACCTACCTGATCGGCCTGGGGGATGTGGCGACCAATCCCGCCTCCGTCGCAGCGATGAACCGGATGGCGCAGCTCGGTGGCACCGGCTCGGCCAGCCTGGCCTCGGACCGGGCCGCGGTGAACACCGCCTTCGCCCGCATCACCAATGACATCGCCGTGCGCACCAGCGCGGGCAGTGCCGTGGCGATGAACTCCGGCGCCTGGAGCACCGGTTCGGAGGTCTA
Source organism: Pseudomonadota bacterium (assembly GCA_041165285.1). Taxonomy (GTDB): domain Bacteria; phylum Pseudomonadota; class Gammaproteobacteria; order Burkholderiales; family Burkholderiaceae_C; genus Sphaerotilus. The sequence continues at coordinate 7,425 of JBEANV010000189.1, forward strand.
CCAGAGCCGGTTCAACTCGGCCGACTGGTCCGGCCAGCTGCTGGCCTACCGGCTGGATTCGTCGGGCTCGCCGCAGACGACGCCGCGCTGGGATGCCTCCGTGCAGATCAACGCCCAGAACTGGAACACCGGTCGCAAGGTGTTCACCTACAAGGCGTCCGCGGCCCTGGGCGCGCGGGGCATTCCGTTTCGCTGGCCGGCCAACGCATCGTCACCGGGCGCGACCGAGCTGGACACCAGCATGGTGACGGCCCTGAACCGCAACAGCGCGGGTGTCGCCGATACCTCGGGTTCGCAGCGCCTGAACTACCTGCGTGGCGACACCTCGCGCGAGGCCCGCAATTGCAGCAGCTGCGCCGCGCCGACCTTCCGCAACCGCCCGGTCACCGTGCTGGGCGACATCGTCAACTCGGCGCCGGCCTATGTGAAGGGCGGCGACCAGTACGTGCGCGACGCCGTCGAGGCGGCGGCCTACGCCGGCTACCGCACGTCGCGCGCGACCATGACGCCGCTGGTGGCCGTGGGCGCCAACGATGGACTGCTGCACGTGTTCGATTCGACCAATGGCAACGAGGTGTTTGCCTATGTGCCGTCGATGGTGGCGAGTCAGCTCAGTGCCCTGACCGAGCCGGCCTACGCCCATGCCTACAACGTCGATGGCTCGCCGGTCGCGCGGGACGTCTACTACAACGGTGCCTGGCATACCGTGCTGGTGAGCGGCCTCGGGGCCGGTGCCAAGGGGCTGTTCGCGCTCGATCTGACCGATCCCACCAAGTTCACCGAAGCCACCGCCGCCAGCGTGGTCCGCTGGGAGATCAGCGGCAGCGACGGCGACATGGGCCACCAGCTGCAGCAGCCGCTGATCGCCCGGATGAAAAACGGCCGCTGGATGGCGATCGTCGGCAATGGCTACAACAGCAGTAACGGCAACGCCGTGCTGCTGCTGGTGGACATCGAGACTGGCGCGATCACCCGGATCAGCACACTGACCGGCGGTGGTAACGGGCTGTCCGGGGTCGTGGCCGTGAGCAGCGCCAACAACGGTGTGGCCGACCTGGTCTACGCGGGGGATCTGGCGGGCAATCTCTGGAAATTCGATCTGTCGTCAACCGATTCGACCCAGTGGAAGGTCGCGTACGGTAGTTCGGGAAACCCGAAACCGCTGTTCACCACCGCGTCTGGCCAGCAGATCACGGCGCGTGTCGACGTGACGGCCCACCCGGAGGGCGGCTACCTGGTCAGCTTTGGCACCGGCCGCTACCTTGACACCGGTGACAACGCCGCAGGGTCCGCCCAGGCGCTCTACGGCATCTGGGACAACGGCGAGGCGGTCAGGGCCAACCAGCTCACCACCCAGTCCGTGCTTGGCACCACCGTCGGGCCGGACTCCCGTACCTACCGGTTCACGACCCACGCCGTTGGCCCGGCCACCCCGACCTATACCGGTGACAACACCATCACCCGGACGGCGTTCCTGTCCACCCAGCGTGGCTGGGTGCTGAACCTGCCGATGTTGGGTGAGCGCATCGTCACGCAGACGGCGGTGCGCGCCGGCAAGGTGGTGGTGTCCACGATGATTCCGAGCACGGTGGCCTGCGCCTTTGGCGGCGACGGCTGGGTCATGGAGGTGGATGCCGTGACAGGCAACCGACCGGAAACCGCTGCGATCGACACCAATGCCGACGGCAACGTCGACACCGGCGATCTGCTGGCCTTCCAGGCGGGGCAGTCCTATGTGTCCGGGGTCCGCGCAGGAGCCATCCCCTCGGCACCACGCTTCATCCGGGCGCAGAACCGCACGCTGGACGACAAGCTCATCAGCCTGTCGAACGGCACGATCATGAAGATCCGGGAAGCTGGCGTGCCGCAGGGCTCGGGCCGCTCGGGCTGGGAGCAGCTCCAATGAAACCATCCGCCCACGCCCGCGCCCGCACCCGTGGCTTCACGTTGATGGAGCTGATGATCGCTGTGGCAGTCGTCGGCATCCTGGCCGGGGCGGCGGTGCCGTCCTACCGCGAGCACATTGCGTCGTCCCGCCGCACCGATGCCAAGTCGGCCCTGATGGCGATTGCCCAACTGATGGAGCGTGGGTATACCGAGCGGGGCACCTACGCCGGACTTGCCCTCGGCGCGACCGGCATCTATCCCGCCACGTCGCCGCAGGGTTATTACACGCTGACCATCGTCAGCCAGGACGCCGACGGCTTCAGCCTGC